>DASYQB010000001.1:0-16368 GCA_036005985.1 Candidatus Methylomirabilota bacterium
GTTGGTCTGCACGATGGGATAGTCGCGGAACAGGATCGCCTCCACGGTCAGCCGACCCATGCCGGGCAGAGCGAAAATCGTCTCCACGATCACCGTCCCGGCGAGGAGCGTGCCGAACTGCCCGCCCACCAGGGTGATCACCGGGATCATCGCGTTCTTCAGCGCGTGCTTGTAGATGATGATGCGCTCCCCCAGCCCCTTGGCCCACGCCGTGCGCACGTAGTCTTCGCGCAGCACCTCGAGGAGGGTGGAGCGGGTCATGCGCATGGTGGCGGCGGAGAGGCGAAAGCCAAGCACGGCGGCGGGAAGGAGAAACTGCTGGAGGTTCGTCCAGGGATTGTCCCACAGGCTCGCGTAGCCGAGGGGAGGGATCCAGCGGAACCAGATGGCCGCGAAGGTGATGACGAGCGTGCCCAGCCAGAAATCGGGCATGGAGAGACCGCTGATGGCCGCCACGCGGCCCGCGTAGTCCGAGGCCTTGTCCTGCCGGGTGGCGGAGAGGACACCGATGGGAATGGCGATGACGAGGCCGAGGATGAGGGCGAGCACGGCCAGCTCGATGGTGACGGGGATGGACTTCTTGAGGGCCACCACGATGGGCTCGTTGGTGAAGATGGAGTCACCCGGGTTGAGGCTCACCATCTGCCACGCCCAGAGCAGGTACTGCTGGTAGTAGGGAAGGTCGAGGCCGAGATCCTTGCGCAGCTTCTGCAGCTCCTTGGGGCTGACATTGCCCGACTCCCCCATGAGGGCGGTCAGGGCATCGCCGGGCATCACCCGCATCAGACCGAACACGATGAGCGACGACAGCACGAGGACGGGGATGGACAGGGCCAGCCGCCGCGCGATGTACTTGTACACGAGGCCTCCGCCGGTTCTCGCCTACTTGTCGATCCAGAGGCGCGCGAGCGTCGACGCCCCGTAGCCGTCGTTGCGGCGTAGGGCGAGGGAGCCGGTGTTGCGCAAGTAGGGCTGCCAGACGAGGAAGCCCGCGTCGTAGGGCATCCACATGCGCGTGACCTGGTCGTGCTCGCGGTTCAGGACCTTCTTGGTGATCGCGCGCTGCTCGGCGCGATCAGGGGTGCGGCGCAGCTTGGTCACCAGCTCGTCGATCACGGGATCGGAGAAGCGCCAGTAGTTCTTGCTCGACTTGGAGTGCATGTACTGATAGGTCTGCTCGTCCAGCCCCGTGGCGTAGCCGGTCTTGAAGCCCCACGCCATGCCGTCCCACTTGCCCTCCGCGTAGCGGCCGTAGAACGTGGTGTAGTCGAGCTTGCTGATCTTGATCTCGATGTTCAGGTTCTTCTTGAGATCCTGCTGGACGAGCTGCACCTGCGACGACATCTCGGGGAAGTACTCGTAGTAGAAGAGGGTGGTCTCGAAGCCGTTGGGATGCCCCGCCTCCGTGAGGAGCTTCTTGGCCTCCGCGGGCTTGTACTGCCAGTAGGGACCGAGCTCGGCCGCCGTGGGCATCTTGTCCTGGAAGTAAAAGTAGGGGATACCCCAGCCCAGGATGCCGTGGCCGCCGTAGATGGTGTCGACTTGCTTCTGCCGGTCGATGGCCATGGAGATGGCCCGCCGCACCCGCACGTCGTTGTAGGGCGGCTTGTCCTGGGCGAGGGCCAGGCCGAACACCGTCTGCACGGTCTTGTACTCCTGGATGACCGCGGCGGGGGTCGTCTTCTTGACGATGGCCGCGTCGCCCACGCTCGCGACGAAGTGGATGTCACTCTGTCCGGAACGGAAGGCGGCGAGGCGGGTGGCGGCATCGGGGGTGGAGAGGATGTGGTACTCGTCGATGTACGGACGGCCCTGGTCGAAGTAGTCGGGGTTGCGGGCGAGGACCACGCGTACTTTCCGCGTGTGCTCCTTGATGATGTAGGGCCCGGTCCCGATCATCCGCTTCTTGAGGTCGCCGTCCTCCTCGAGGACCTCGCGCGGGAAAATGATGGACACCGGCTCCGCCAGGTTCTGCGGGAACATCGTGTTGGGCGTCTTGAGGTGGATGCGCACCGTGTACTTGTCGGGCGTCTCCAGGCCCTCGATCTCCTGGAAGGTGAAGGATTGCACGCCCTCCTTCGCGTACTGCTCGTAGCAGTACTTGATGTCCGCGGCCACGAGCTCGCGGCCGTTGAGGGGCGCCACGTTCTGCCACTTCACGCCCTTGCGGAGCTTGAAGGTCCACACGCGGAAGTCCGGGCTGCCCTGCCAGGACTCGGCGAGATCGCCCTTGAGGGTGAGATCGGTCGAGCTGCTCGCCTCGTCGGAAAAGGGATAGCGCACGAGACGATTGCTGGTGAGCGCGGCGAATTGCGACAGGCCCACGGAGTTGGTGAGACGGGGGTCGAGCACGGGTGGATCCCACGCCGAGGCGCGGGTGATCAGCTTGCCGCGCTTGGGCGGCTGCGTGCTCGGGGGCATCCAGTCCGGGTAGGGCGAGGTTGTTTCCGCGGCGGCTCGCCGCCTGAGCGTGCCCGTGAGGAGTGGCGTCATGACGGCCGTTCCCCATCCGGCCCGCTTCAGGAAGTCGCGGCGGCTGACGTGAGAGCGGCGGGCGGGGGGGCGGGGTTGGGTCGGCATCCGAAATCTCCTTCTCCGAGCATTCCTGGGAGCGAAGGAAAGAGGTCAGGGCCAACGCTGAGCAGGCCGGGGGCGGCGCTGCCCGCGAGTGCGGCGAAGATGCCGTACTGGGGACGGGGAGTCAAGGGGAATCAGGGCCGCTCGGAAGTGTCAGTGACGGTGTCGGACAGTGTCGCACGGGGCCCTCCCCGCCGGTGGCTCAGCGCGCCAAGCTGTTGTCCTTGCAGAGGATCGCTTGATCGAGGGGCCGGCGGTTACACCGAGGAGATGGCAGATGGCTTGCAGAGATCCCGCGGAGGGGGTCCGCATGTCCAGCCGAGTCGCCGGTGTATAGTGAACGTCTATGTCAAACGCCACTGATCTGATCCGTAGGCTCGAGCACAACGTGAGCCGGGCCCTCGTGGGCAAGCCCGAGGTCATCCGGCTCGCGGTGGTCGGTCTCCTCGCGCGCGGACATCTCCTCATCGAGGACGTGCCGGGGGTGGGGAAGACGACGCTCGCGGCCGCCCTCGCGCGCTCCATCGGTGCCGCTTTCCAGCGGATCCAGTTCACCTCGGACATGCTGCCCTCCGACGTCATCGGCGTGAGCATCTGGGAGCCCGAGAAGAGCGAGTTCGTGTTCAAGCCGGGTCCGATCTTCACCAACATCGTGCTCGCCGACGAGATCAACCGGACCACACCCAAGACGCAGTCGAGCCTGCTCGAGGCCATGAACGAGGCCCAGGTGTCGCTGGATCATTCGACCTACCAACTGCCCCGGCCCTTCATGGTGCTGGCGACCCAGAACCCACGCGAGCACGAGGGCACGTATCCGTTGCCGGAGTCCCAGCTCGATCGCTTTCTCCTGCGCATTCGCGTCGGCTATCCCGCCGCCCTCGACGAGAAATCGGTGCTGCGGGGAGCGGGCCAGCCTGCCCTCGACACGCTGGTGCCCGTCCTCCAGGCCGAGGACGTGATGGCGCTCCAGGAGGAAGCGGAGGCGGTGCGGGCGGACGAGTCGATGCTCGACTACATCATGGCCCTCGTCGCGGCCACCCGCGCCTCGTCCCTCCTGTCCCTCGGCGTGAGCCCTCGCGGCTCCCTCGCCCTCCTGCGCGCGGCCCGCGCTCAGGCCCTCGCGGACGGGCGCGACTTCCTCGTGCCCGACGACGTGAAGAGCCTCGCCGTGCCCGCCCTCGCCCACCGCGTGATGCTCAAGGGGCGCGGCGGGCAGGGCGCGGGCATGGACGCAGAGGCCGTGCTTCGCTCCATCGTCCAGGACGTTCCCGTTCCCCGCTGAGCCGCGCCCCGCTGTCATGAAGTGGCCCGCGGTACCCCCGCACATCAGAGACAGCGAATGGTGGTGGCGGCCCTTCCGGCCGCGGCGCACGATCTGGCCCACGCGCGACGGATGGTGGTGCCTGCTCGTGGTCATCGGCATCGGCGTGGCCGCGATCAATACCGGCAACAACCTCCTCTACCTGCTCGTCTCCCTCCTCCTCAGCCTCATCGTCGTGTCCGGGATGCTCTCGGAGCAATCTCTGCGCGGGCTCCGCCTGGAGGCCGACGTGCCCAACGAGATCTACGCGGGCACCCCCGCCCTCTTCGGCGCAGTGGTCACCAATCGCAAGCGTTGGCTCACGTCGTACTCCATCACCCTGGAGATCCTCGTGCGCGGCGAGACCCCCCGCTTCATCTATCTGCCGCGGCTGGAGGCGGGGCGGAACCGCCTCCTCACCTGGGAAGAAACCCTGCCCGCGCGCGGTCGGCATCGCCTGGCCGGCGTGCGCCTCACCACGCGCTTTCCCTTCGGGCTCTTTCTCAAGGCGAGCCGGGTCATGCTCGACCTCCCCGTGCTCGTCTTCCCCGCCGTGCATCCGATTCCCTCCGAGACGCTCTATCGGCTGGTGGGGGCGGGCACCTCGGCCACGCGCCGGCGCGGCCGGGGCCACGATCTCTACAATCTCCGCACCTACCGCGCGGGCGACGACCCGCGCCACATCCACTGGCGCACGAGCGCCAAGCTGCAGTCGCTGCTCGTGCGCGAGATGGAAGCGGAGACGACCGAGGACACGCGAATCGTCCTGCGGGGAAGGGGAGCGGGAAACGTCGCGAAGCTCGAAGCAGCGCTCTCCGAGGCGGCATCGATCGTCGCTCACCTCGCGCGCACGGGGGCAGGGGTCGAGCTGGTAGGCCCGGGTCTCTTCGTGGCCCTCGGCCGGGGGCCGGGCCATTCGCGACGCGTGCTGACCGCGCTGGCCCTCTACGGACCTCGACGATCCGTCGGGCTCGACGAGTCAGCGCCGGACCGATGGCGATCGCTCAGGGAAGTCCACGTGGATCTCGGCTAGTGTCCACCATGCTCGCCCTCCGGCTCATCACCTACCTGCTCGTGGGTGTGGGCGTGGTCGCCCTCCTCCTCGCCGGGCTCCTCGACCCGCTGGGCGGGGTCATCCTCACCCTCGCCCTCGTGGGAAGCTGGGCCATCGATCAGGTGCGCGACCGCATGCCCGTGCGATCGGTCTTCGGATGGGCCCTCGTCACCACTGCGGCCTTCGCCATCGGCATCGATCTCCTCTACCTCGCCCAGAACCTGCTCGACGGCATGGTGCACCTGCTCCTCTTCCTCATTCTGCTCCGCCTCTTCCGCCGCCGCTCCCTCAAGGACCTGCGGGACGCCGGCTTCCTCTCCTTCTTCATGCTCGTGGCCGCCTCCGCCGTCACCTTCAACGTGAGCTTCCTTTTCGTTTTCGTCGCCTTCCTCGTCCTCGGCACGTGGATGCTGATTCTCCATCACCTCGCCGGAGAGTCCGAGCGGGCGAGGATGGGTGGAGCGGAGCTCGCCACCTCCGGCATCGGTCCGGGGAGCCCGCTCTTCCGGATGTCCCTCGTGGCCGCCGCGAGCACCTTCGCCCTCGCCGGCGTCATGTTCTTCGTCATCCCGCGCGTGGGGCAGGCCACCCTGCCGTTCCGGGCCGAGCTGGGCCGCCGCGTCGCCGGCTTCAGCGAGCGCGTGGAGCTCGGCGCCTACGGAGAGATCGAGGCCGATCAGACGGTGGTGATGCGCGTGCGCTTTCCCGACAGCATCCGCGAGCCCTTCCGGCTGCCCAATCTCCGCTGGCGCGGTCTCGCCTTCGACCGCTTCGATGGCCGCGTGTGGGAATCGGGGGCCCGTCAGCGGACTCTTCTACGGCGCGAGGCCTCGGGGGAATTCGCGCTGGCCACCCCGCGCGGCACGGGGCCCATCGTGCGCCAGGAGATCTTCCTCGACCCCATCGGCTCCGACGCCGTGTTTGCCGCTCCCAAGGCCCTTCGCATCGACACCAGCGCGGGCACAGTCGGCCTCGACGACATGGGCAGCATCGTGCTGCCCACGGTGTCGACGCGGCTTCAGTACTCGGTGGATTCGGAGCTCGAGCAGACTCCGCCCCGCGGCCTGCGCCCGGGGAGGTGGCCGGTGGATGGGTGGTCTCACGCGCCCATGCGTTTTCTCCAGCTGCCTCCGTTGCCCGAGCGCATCCGGACCCTCGCGCGCGACGTGACGGCGGGCAGCCACAGCCCCTACGAGGCCGCGCTCCGGCTGACCCAGTACCTCTCGTCGGATCGCTTCCGGTACACCCTGGTGCTCAAGCAGCACACCACCCTCGACCCGCTGGAGGAATTTCTCTTCGTGCGGCGCTCGGGCAACTGCGAGTACTTCGCAGCCTCCCTCGCCGTCATGCTGCGCAGCGTGGGCATTCCCGCACGCGTGGTGGGCGGCTTCCAGCGCGGTGAGTGGAATCCGTACGGCCGCTACTTCATGGTGCGCATGAAGGACGCCCATTCGTGGGTCGAGGCCTTCTTCGACGGTGCGGGCTGGGTCACCCTCGATCCATCGCCCCGCGCGGCGGTCGAGGAGGCGCAGGGCGGACCCTCGACGTGGACGCTCTACGTCGACGCGATGCGGATGCGCTGGTACCGCTACGTGGTCAACTGGAGCCTCCGCGACCAGGTGAGCGTGGCGGCGTCCATGCGTCGGGGAGCTCTGGGATGGCGCGGCGGCCTCGCCGGCTGGCGTGACTGGGTCGCCGGCCTGCCCCGCGGCGTGGTGGTGGCCGCGGCGGCTTCGTTCGTGGCGGGGGCGTGGCTGCTGTGGCGCTACGGGCCGAGGGGAAGGAGACACCCGACCGCGGGTGCCGTGCCGCGCTTCTACGTGCGGGCCCTCCGCCTCCTCGCGCGTCGCGGATTTCGCCGCGCTCCCACGGAGACGGCGCGCGAGTTCTCGCTTCGAGTGCAAGAGAAGGCGCCCGCGGTGGCGGTGGCCCTCGCCCCGCTCACCGCGGCCTACGAGCGCTGTCGCTTCGGGGCGGGCGCCCTCAGCGCGGAAGAAGCCGCGGCCGTCGCCGCGTCCCTCGCCGCCCTGCGCGGCCGCTGAGGGTCGCCGCTCCGCTCGATTCGTGGTAGATAGGGGAAGCCTTCTGGCCCGCCTGCGCCGTCGTTGACCAGCCGGCTTGGATCCACGCACCTCCACGCCCCCAGTCGACAGGAGGAAGCCTGATGCACAGTCCCCGACGGCTCTTCATCGCGTGTCTGCTCGCCCTAAGCACGATCGCCATCTCCGCCCTCGCCTACGCGCAGGCCGCGAAGTATCCCGCCTCGCCCGTGGTGACTCCGCCCGCCGTGGTGCGGCCGGGCAAGCTCGTGGTGGCCACCAACGCCACTCTGCCTCCTGTGCAGTACATCGACGAGAAGGGCAATCTCCAGGGGATGCGGATCGAGCTGGGCAACGAGATCGCCAAGCGGCTCGGGCTCGAGGTCAACTGGGTCAACATCCAGTTCGACGCGCAGATTCCCGGGCTGCAGGGCGGGCGCTGGGATCTCATCGTGACGGGGCTCTTCTTCACTCCAGAGCGGGCCAAGCTCATGTACCTCATTCCCTACGAGCTCCAGGCCATCAGCATCTCCGTGCCCAAGGGCAATCCCAAGAAGCTGCTGCAGCAGAGCGACCTCGCCGGTCGTCCGGTAGCGGTGGAGATTGGGGGCTACGAGGAGCGGCAGATCCGGCGCATCAACGACGAACAGGTGAAGGCGGGCGCCAAGCCCATGGACATCAAGACCTTCAACACCTTCGCGGAGTCCTATCAGGCGCTCCGTGCCGGGCAGGTGGAGGCCGTGGTGAGCGTGGACGCGGTGGCCAAGTTCTACCAGGACAAGGGTGAGTTCGAGCGGGCTATGTCGGGTATCGCGGGCTCGCCGGCCACGGTGGCCGCCAAATCGAAAGACCTCGCCCAGGCTGTGCTCAAGGTGATGAACGACATGAAGGCCGACGGCTCCTACGACGCGCTCTTCGACCGCTACGGCGTGTCGAAGGTGGAGGGCAAGACGCTCGAGCTCAAGGGACCCGACCTGCCGTAGGCGGCCGAGGCCTCTTCGATGGGCGGTTGGGATTGGGCAGCCTTCCAGAAATACCTGCTCAATCCATATCTGCTCCAGGGCGCGTGGACGACGGTGTGGCTGTCGCTGACGGTGATGGCCATCGGCCTCTTCCTCGGACTGGCCGCCGCCCTCATGCGCATGTCGCGGCATCGTGTGCCCCGCGACAGCGCGCGCTTCTATATCTGGCTGATGCGCGGCACCCCGCTCCTCGTCCAGCTCATCATCATCTACACCGGGCTGCCCCAGGTGGGGATCCGTCTCACCGTGATCCAGTCCGCCCTGCTCGGCCTGGGACTCAACGAGGGCGCGTACCTCGCCGAGATCATCCGCGCGGGCATTCTCTCGGTGGCGCGCGGACAGTTCGACGCCGCCCGCGCGGTGGGCATGCCGTACTGGACCATGCTGCGCGTGGTGATCCTGCCCCAGGCGGCCCGCGTCATCATTCCGCCCCTCGGCAACAACTTCAACGGACTCCTCAAGACCACCTCGCTCGCCTCCGTGATCTCTCTCGAGGAGCTGCTGCGGCGCTCGCAGATGCTCATCCAGCTCGAGTTCAAGGTTCTCGAGATCTTCATCGTGGCCGCGTGCTACTACCTCGCCATGACCAGCCTGTGGGGCATGGTGCAGCGGCGGCTCGAGGCGCATTTCGGGCGGCCGTACGGACCGTCCGAGGGCCGGCCCCTGCGCGCCGTCGAGGGCACGCTCCTCGAGCAGGATGCGCGCTGATGCCCTCCGCCGATCTCGCCGTGGAGGCCCGGGGCGTCCACAAGTTCTACGGTGCGCTGCACGTGCTGCGCGGCGTCGACCTCGACGTGCGCCGGGGAGAAGTGGTGGTCGTGGTGGGTCCGAGCGGCTCGGGCAAGAGCACGTTCCTGCGCTGCCTCAATCATCTCGAAGCGATCCAGCAGGGGTCGATCCGCGTGTGCGGCGATCTCGTCGGCTATCGCGAGACCGCGCGCGGGCTTGCCGAGCTGAGGGACGCCGAGGTGGCGCGGCACCGGCGGCGCATCGGCATGGTCTTCCAGCAGTTCAACCTCTTCCCGCATCTGACCGCGGAGGGCAATATCACGGCGGGGCCATTGCATGTCCTCAAGGAGTCTCGAGAGAGCGCGGCCACGGAGGCGCGACGGCTTCTCGCGTTGGTGGGCCTGCCCGAGAAGGCCCAGGCCTACCCCGCGCAGCTCTCGGGAGGGCAGCAGCAGCGGGTTGCCATCGCGCGGGCCCTCGCCATGCGGCCCGAGGTCATGCTCTTCGACGAGCCGACCTCCGCCCTCGATCCGGAGATGATCAGCGAGGTGCTGGACGTGATGGTCGCCCTGTCCAAGCAGGGCATGACCATGATCGTGGTGACGCACGAGATGGGATTCGCACGGGCGGTGGCCGACCGGGTGGTCTTCGTGGACGAAGGCCGCGTGGTGGAAGACACGCCGCCTGCCCAGTTCTTCACCCGGCCCCTGACGGAGCGTGGCCGCGCTTTCCTCGACAAGATCCTCCACTAAGGAGCCTCTACAGTGAAGAACGGCGAGATCGGATTCGGGCTGGTGGGCACCGGCATGGCGGGGGGCTTTCACGCCAAGGAGCTCACGCACGTGCGAGGAGGCCGGCTCACCGCCGTATGCTCGCGCGATCCCGGCCGCCTCCAGGCCTTTGCCCGCGAATGGGAGGCGCCGAAGTCCTACACGCACTTCAGCGAGCTCTGCCGCGATCCCGACGTGGACGTGGTGTGCGTGCTCACGCCGACGGGCACCCACCTCGAGGTGGCCCGGGCCGCCTCGGCGGCGGGCAAGCACGTCCTCATCGAGAAGCCGCTCGAGATCAATCTGGAGCGCGCGGACGAGATGATCCGGCTGTGCCGGGCCAATCGCACGAAGCTCGGGGTGATCTTCCAGATGCGCTTCGGCACGGTGGCGGCCCGGTTGAAGGAGGCGGTGCAGTCGGGCGCCCTCGGCCGCGTCTTCCTCGCCGACGCGGTGGACAAGTCGAGCCGCACCGCCGCCTACTACAACTCCGCGGAGTGGCGCGGCACCAAGGCCCTCGAAGGCGGGGGCTGCCTCATGACCCAGTCGATACACATCGTGGACCTGCTCCAGTACGTGGTGGGGCCCGTGCGCTCGGTGATCGGCCGGGTGGCCACGAGCCAGCACGCCATCGAGGTGGAGGATACCGCGACCGCCCTCGTATCCTTCGAGAGCGGGGCCATGGGTGTCATCGAGAGCACGTCGTCGATCAAGCCCGCGCTCAAGTCCCGGATCGAGCTCCACGGGGACAACGGGACCATCGTGGCCAATGCCCAGTACGACCAGATCCTGTTCTGGAGCGTGGGCGGCCGGACGGTGCCCGACGTCGAGCCGCATTTCGCCATCGGCGACATCGACGACCCGTGGGCGTATCCGCAAGTGAGGCACCGCATCCAGCTCCAGGACATGGTGGACGCGATCCGCGAGGACCGGGATCCCGTGCTGACGGGCGAGGACGCGCGTGTCTCGCTCGCCATCAACATGGCGATCTACGAGTCGTCGCGTACCGGGAAGGAAGTCTTCCTAAAGGACCTCGCGCCGCCGATACCCTCGCCCCCAAAGGGGGAGAGGGCAGGGTGAGGGGGAGTTCGAGCGCCCACCCTCACCCCGGCCCTCTCCCTCGGTGAGGGAGAGGGAGGGCGCTAGGTGTTGCGACGGCGCATCGCGAGTGCGACGAGAGAGAGGCCGGCGAGGAGCAGGGTGGATGTTCCAGGCAGCGGGATGGAGGCGGCGGGAGCGACGAAGCTTGTGAGATCCGAGCCGGTGCTCTTGAAGGCGTAGAGGAGACCGGGGATCAGGTCGAAGCCGCTGGTGGAGCCGGAGAACGCAGCCCCGAGGGTGCCATCGGCGTTGATGCTGAAGCAATCGGCGAAGGTGCCGATGTCGCACTGGATCCGGGCGCCCGTGCCCGGATTGTAGAAGACGTCGAACTGGGTGGTGGAGCCGGCGTTCTGGGTGACGGAGAAGTCGTTGTCGGTGCCGGCGAGGATCACGTACTGGCCGTCGGCGAGGCGCGGCCCGATGGCGAGCCCCTCCCACTTCTCGGGCACCCGCCCTCCGAAGGCGGCGAGGGTGTTCGCGTCGAGGCTGATGAACGGCGTCGCCGTCTTCGTCACCGGCGAGCGGCCGCCGGGCAGGGCGCCGCTGTCCGGCAGGGTGATATCGCTCACGTCGCTCGCCCCCGTGATGTCGATCTTGTAGACCTTCTTGTTGGGAGGCGTCAGCTCGGAGGCCACGCCCACTCCACGGTTGTTGCGCTCGAGCACGAGGAACTCGTGATCGTTCAGGGCCACCAAGGCGGAGATGCCGCGTCCCTGGCTCGAGCCTTCCATCAGATAGGCGTACTGCGCGACGGCGAGACCGGTGGCGTTGTCGAACTTGACGAGGCGATTGTAACGGCCGTTCCCCAGGCCGCCCTCGTCGAGCATGGGGCTCTGGAGCATGGCGAAGGTGAACTTGCCGTCGGGAGTGATGGCGAGCCCTTCGAAGCCTCGATTGGTCCGCTTGCCCGCGGTGTTGCCCGTATCGTCGGCGAAGTTCGGCACGTTGGGGGTGACGGCGGCGTTGCGCCCGATGAGATTGGCGGGGGTGGTGAAGGTGCGCGCGAGGCTGCCGTTGCGATTGAACTCGTACAGCGACGGCCCGTATTCATCAGAGACGAGAAAACGGCCGGTCGTGGGATTGACCACGAATCCCTCAGGGTCTAGGGCCCGGCCGAGCACGTTCGTGGGCGAGGGAGCCAGACCGTTGAAGGGCACCGTGCCCGTGGCATCCGTGAACCTGACCGTCTGCGCCACCTGGAAGTTCGAGATCGCGCCGGTGGTCGGGTTCACGTCCACGGTGAAGCGCTGGACGCGGGTGTCGTAGGGGAGGGTTCCTCCGCCCGCTCCCCGATCGCTGAGGCCCCACCATTCGTTCCGGATGGGATCGTAGTAGAGATCGGAGAACATGCCGACACGCTGGTTGAGCGCGATGGGATCACCCGAGAGATCCAGGGTAGTGGCGGGAACGGTGATGCCGTTCACGAAGACGGGCTCCGCGAAAGCGGGAGCGCTCGCGCTCAGGGCGAGGGCGATGATGGCGGCAAGGGCTCGAGATGTCACGGACGCCTCCTCTGACGGCCTCGGTGGTGAGGGAACAGCGGTGCCGGCGCCTCTTGTAGCAGGCGCAGATTGCGGGTGTGTGAAGCGGGGATGGCGATACGGCTACAGACGGGCCGGGGACGCTATCGTGGCCGTACGGCGAGCGCCGAGTCGATGCTCTCCTGTAGGGCGGTCACTTCTCGCACGAGACCGCGGGCGATGGCGGTGTGATCGCGCTCGGCCACCCGCACCCCCATCGCCCCGTCGTACGTCGCGAGGCCCGGCTCTTCCGCCGGGATGAGGGTCTCGAGGGCGCCCAAGCGCCGGCTGAGATCGGGAAGCGTGCCGGGCGGCAGGCGCTCGAGGCGATTGGCGAGGGCCTCGAGCGCCGTGGCCACTCCCTCATCGAGCTCGCGCATGGTCTCCTGCACCGGAGCGGGCAGGGCGGGAAAGCCCGGTGCGACGCGGTGCCGGATGAGGGCGAGGAGAGCCAGGAACACCGCCTGCGTCTGTACGGTGAGCCGGCTCACCCATTCGCGCTCCGCCTCCGCGAGGTCGGCATCCGGCTCCAGCGTGGATTCCGCGGACAGTCGAAGCGTGGCGGCGAGCTCCGTGTACACGGAAGACCGGAACCGCACCGCGCTCTGGAGCTGCGCCGGATATTCCCGCGTCTCCGGAGCGAGGCGGGCGAGTCCGGCCAGGGCGCGAAACGCCCGGGGCAGCCGCGACCACATGGTGAGGCGGGCCCGGGCGGGCCAGAGTGTCCCGTTGACCAGGAGCATGGCGAGCACGCCCACGAGGATGCCCAGCACCCGGTCCCGCCCCGTTGTCAGGTCCGTGGTGGGGCCCCTCGGATCGGTGACGCACATGGCGAAGGCCATGCCCGTCTGAAGACCCAGGTAGGAGATGCGCGAGCTTCCAACCGCAATCCAGGCCGCCACGAGAAAACCCAGCCCGGCCACGACCAGGAGTGAGCCGAGATTCTGGATGTTGGGCATGGCCACGACGATGGTCGCGATGCCGAGGGCGCCTCCGAGCAGCGCGCCTCCGATCCGGAGCACGGACTTCTGGACGATCGCGCCGAGGCTAGTCTGGCTCACCAGGACCGCGCTGACCCCCGCGGTGACCAGCGCCCCCCAGCTCAGGGCATGCATGACGAGATAGCTGAGCTCGAGGCCGACGCCGGCCTTGAGGGCAAGGGTGACGGCCTCGGTGTTCTTGAGCGAGAACGCGGGCGTGAGGAGCGGCGTCCGGACCGGATGGTCCAGGCCCGGAGCAAGCTCTGGCCGGTCGGGATCGAGAAAGCCCAGGGCCTCGCGCGTGCGGTGAAGAGCCAGCCGCATATCGTCGAGCGTGGGACCGAGGCCGGGCGCTCCACCCGCCTCATGGTGACCAGTCTCGAAGCCGGGGGGCGGGGGCTCGGTCGGCGGCTGCCCGGCCCGCAGCGCGTCGGCCAGGCGCGAACACTCGAGCGCGACGGCGAGAAGCTGGCGCTGGATCTCCTCGTTGGGTGCGATGGCCCAGTCGCGGGCATCATTGACGAGCCATACCGCGGTGGTCACCAGGCGGTCCACCTCGACGATGAGGGCCAGCTGCTCGGTGTGGCGCCGACGGAGGGACGGGTGGCGCGCCTCGGCGTTGCCGAGGAGATCCAGCTGGATGCTCAGATCGTCTCCGGCCAGGGTGGGCGCCGTCACCTGAGAGAGGGCGGTGGAATCGCCGCCTTCCAGGATGGCAAGGGCCCGCATGACCTTCGTGATCGAGGCGAGCCGGCCGGCGAGCGCCTCGCGCAGCTTGGCCTCCGGATCGTCAGGCCACAGAAAGAGCTGCGCGCCTGTGCCACAGATGACTCCGATGGCAATGGCGAGGATCCGCCAGAGCCCAGTCTCCACCGCCTCCGGCGCTCCGGAGCCGGGGGGCACGAACGTCACCAGCACGAAGGTGAGGGAGCCGAGCAGCATCACGTAGGGGGCACTGGTGGTGAACGAGGCGAAGATGCCGACGGCAACCACCGCCCCGAGGAGGGGCACGTAGAAGACCGGGATGTCCACGAACGCGATCACCACCAGGATGCCCAGGCCGCCGCCGATGAGCGTGCCGATGACTCGCTGGAATGACTTGCGGAGCGAGGCGCCCGCGTCCGCCTGGCTCACCGTGAAGATGGTCACGATGGTCCAGTGGCCGTGGGGAAAGTAGTCTCCCCCCGCCGTCACCGTGACGAGCACGGCAATGAGGGCGCTCACCGTGATGCGCAGCGCCGCCCGCAGGCGCCCGGGAAACGGCGCCAGCTCGCGCTGGAGGAAGGAGAGGAGCCTCACCGCCCCTTGATCGTCACCACGGCGGTGGCACCCATACGGAACGGGCGCTCGGGATCGCGCTCCTCGAGGAGGATGCGCACGGGGAAGCGGCTGGCGAGGCGCACCCAGTTGAGGGTGCGGGGCACGTCCGGGAGCACGCCCACCGTGGCGCCCTGGTCGGGATGATTCGCCCAGCCGATGCCCTGGACCACGCCACGGAAGCGCCGGTTCGGATAGCTCATGAGGTAGACCTCGGCGGTCATGCCGGGCTTGATCACGTCCACGTACGTCTCGCGGAAGTTCGCCATCACGTACCAGGCGCGATCGTCCACGAGGGCGAAGACCTGCTGGCCCTGACGGGCGTACTCGCCCACCGCGATGTTGAGGTTGGTCACGTAGGCGTCGAAGGGGGCGCGCACGCGGCAGTAGTCGACGTCGAGCTCGGCGCTCGCCACCGCCGCCTCTGCCGCGGCGAGCCGGGCATTGCGATCGGCGTACTGCGCGAGGAGGGCCTGGGCGCGCGAGCGCTCCTCACGGGCCTGGTTGATGCCCACGGCCGCCCCGCCCCGCGCCGCGCGCGCCTGCGCCACCCCGGCCACCGCCGCCTGCTTGCGCTTCTGCGCCTCCACCACCGCCGACTCGGACGCCACGAGCTTGCGCTGGGCTTCCCGCACCGCGGCCGCCGCCATGTCGCGACGGCTGCGCGCCTCGCTCACCCGGTCGGCGGTGACGTACTGCTTGGCGAGGAGGGGCTCCACCCGCTTGAGATAGTCCTCGGCGTAGGCGAGGTCGGCTTCGAGCCGCGCCACCGACGCTTCCACCGCGGCGCGGTCCGCTTCCCGGCGCGCGATCTCGGCCTCCGCGGCGATGGGAACGGTCTCCCGGCCTACCAACTCCGCCTCGGCAGCGGCCAGCCCGGCCTGGCGGCGCTCGATCTCGGCCACGGCGGAGCCCACCGCGCGCTCCTGAGCCTCGACCTCCTTCGTGGTCAGAGCGAGCTCGGCGCGCACCCGCGCCAGGCGCGCCTCGTAGGGGCGCGCGTCGACCACGAAGAGCAGATCGCCCGCCTTCACCCGCTGATTGTCCACCACGTGCAGCTCCACGATGGGGCCGCCTACATGGGGCGCGATGCCCACGACGTTGGCGCGCACGGCCGCGTCATCCGTGCGCGGGTGCACGTCGCTGAGCCGCCATGTCACCACGCTCGTGATGAGCGCGCCGGCCACGATGACAATGCCGATGACGCGCCCCACCAGGGGCAGGGGAAGCCGCGGCGAGTGAGGCGCGGGGGGTGGCGGGTCGGCGTGGATGGGCTCGGCCACGGCCTAGGTCCGGTAGAACACGAGCCAGGTGAGGAGCGTGGTGAGGAGCCAGAGGCTCGGGTAGATGAGGACGAGGGGGCCCACGTGCGGCTCGAGCTTGGTGACGACCAAGACCTGGCGGCCCACCGCCGCACACACGATGCCCACGGTCATGCAGACGATCCACGCGGGGAAGAACGAGCCCTGGACATTGACGATGGGATCGCAGCCCGCCGCGGTCACGGACGCCATGGCGACGATCGTGACCCGAAGCCACCCCATCCGTTTCGCGAACATTGTCGCGGTCACGATGAGCGAGCATAGCCCCGGCTGCCTTCACCTCGCAAGCGGTGATAGACTATGCTGCGCACGAACGGAGGGAGCGGAGACCATAGCCACGGCGATCGGACACGACACGCTGGCACGAGGGCCCGTGGCCCGGGCCTTCGGTCGGAAGAGGCGCGGTGCCATCGCCGCGCTGGCCATCATCGGTGTCCTCGGCGCAGGCTGCAGTCGGCTCCCGTTCTCGGCGGCCTGGGATCCCTTCGCCGCCGCCCCGCCCACCCCCGCTGCTCCCTGGCGTGCCAGCGAAGGCAGCAAGCAGCCGCGGCTGGCCACGCTCATCGATCGTCTCAACAAGGAAGTCCAGATCGATCCGGACAAGGAGCATGGCCTGGCCGATCTCATCGATCTCGCC
>DASYQB010000002.1:0-9288 GCA_036005985.1 Candidatus Methylomirabilota bacterium
TGGGCATCGAGAGCGAGCGGACGGGCAGCCAGCGTCTGTACGTGGTGGCCGAGGTGCGCGAGGGCACCGACGAGGTCGAGCGGCTGCGGAGCGTGGTTCGGGAGGTCATCCAGCGTGTCCGCCGCGGAAGCGGGCATCGGCCGGCGCGGGTGCTCCTCGTCAAGCCCGGCACCATTCCCAAGACGTCGAGCGGCAAGATCCAGCGCTCGAGGCTCGGGCAGATGATCGCCCAGGACGAACTGGGGGACCGCATCGTCCACGCCTCCGGCGGGCACGGGAGCTAGCATGGAGTTTGGCTGCCACCTGCCCATCTTTGGCCCCGCGGCCACGCGCGCGAACCTCCTCACCTTCGCGCGAGAGATGGAGCGGCTCGGCTACGACAGCCTGTGGGCCAGCGATCACGTGATCGTTCCCTACACCATCGCGTCCCGCTACCCCTACCGGGACACGGGCGAGTTCCCCCTTCCCCCCGACTCGAACTTCCTCGAGCCTCTGACCGCGCTGGGGATGGTCGCGGGTGTGACGGAGCGGGCCCGCCTCGGCACCACCGTGCTCGTCCTGCCCCACCGCCACCCCGTGCTGGCCGCCAAGGCGCTCGCCACGCTCGACCATCTGTCGAACGGCCGCGTCATCCTGGGGGCGGGCGTGGGCTGGATGCGCGAGGAGATCGAGCTCCTGGGCGCGCCCTTCGGCGAGCGCGGCGCCTGGTCGGACGAAGCCATCCGGGTCATGCGCGCCTGCTGGCGGGATGAGCGCACGCGTTTCCAGGGGCGCTTCTTCAATTTCGCGGACGTCGGATGCTTCCCCAAGCCGGTGCGCGGCGACATTCCCATCTGGATGGGCGGCCACGCCAAGCCTGCGCTGCGACGCATCGTCGCTCTCGCCGATGGCTGGCACGCGGCCTTTCCCACCGCGGAGGGTCTCGAGGCGGGCCTGCGCGAGCTGCGGGCGGAGTGTGCCGCCCAGAAGCGACGCTTCGAGGATCTGACCATCACGCTCCGCGCCGGCCTCGCCCTCCGCACGAGCCCGGGCGGCGCGGGTCGGCGGGCGCTTCAGGGCACGCCGGACGAGATAGTGGAGGACCTCCGGCGATTCAAGGCGCTCGGGGTGAGCCACGTCCTCATGGAGCCGAGCTACCGCGAGGCCGACCGCATGATCCGCACCTTCGAGACCTTTGCCCGCGAGATCAGGCCTCGCGTCTAGCTTCAGCGGTCCATGGATTTCGGCTGCGGTCCGCTTGCGCACCCCTCGCTCTCGCGCCACTTCACCCACGACCTCCGTCCGCCCAGGGAAGGCGTGTGACCATGCCCACCATGCTGTGGCGGAGGCTCGACCAGCCGGGGCACGACTCCGCGCGCCTCGTCTTCCACGACGCCCAGTGGCACCTCACCGGCACCGCGGTGTTCGTGGAGTCTCAGCAGCCGTGCCGGCTCGACTATCGTGTGGTGTGTGATGCCTCGTGGCGGACCATGGCGGCGTCGGTGGCAGGGTGGCTGGGCAACCGGGCCATCGGCATCGAGCTGCGTGCCGATGAACCCCGCCGCTGGTGGCTCAACGACGCGGATTGCCCCGCCGTAGCGGAGTGTCTCGACCTCGACCTTTCCTTCACGCCCGCCACCAATTTGCTGCCGATTCGCCGGCTCGCTCTCGCCATCGGAGAGAAGGCGCCCGTGCGAGCGGCCTGGCTCACGTTCCCTGCTCTCACCCTGGAGCCCCTCGATCAGCAATACCGGCGGACCCACGCCACGACCTACGCCTACGAGAGCGACGGGGGCAGGTTCTCGACGGAGCTCGAGGTGAACGGCAACGGCTTCGTCACCCTCTATCCGAATTTGTGGGAGGCGGAACCGGCCACCGCCTAGCCGGCCCTAGCGCGCGTTGTGGAAGATGACGCCCAGGGTGTAGCGCTCGCCCGAGAGGAGACGGCTCACCCCGTGTCGCATATTGGCGCGATAGTGGCCGCGTGCACCCGCCACCGGCCGGTGACGGGTGGTGAAGATGACCGCCTCGCCCTGATCGAGATGCACGACGCTGCCCCGTGACTGGGCCCGGGGTCTTTGCTCCACGAGCAGAAACTCGCCGCCCTCGAAATCCTTGCCGGGCTCGCTCAAGAGCACGGTGAGCTGAATGGGAAAGACCACGTCGCCGTAGAGATCCTGGTGCAGGCAGTTGTAGCCGCCCGCTTCGTAACGTAGGAGCAGCGGGGTGGGCTTGGTCTGGCCCCGGCGCGCGCACAGCGCGAGGAGAGCGCCGAGATCCGCGGGATGGCGCACCCGCGTCTTGAGCGCCGTCTCCCAGCGATTCGCGACGGTGGCGAGCGGCGAATACGCGTGCTCGCGGATCTCGCGGACGAGATCAGGAAGTGGATCGGCGAAGTACTTGTACTCCCCCACCCCGAAGCGAAAGCGCGCCATGTCCACCCGGCTCCGGAAGCGGTTCTCGGCCTCAAAGAGTCCACGGAGCTCCGTGCATTCCGCCGGCGTCAGGAGGGCGGGGGTGCGCGCATATCCCCATTCGTCGAGGGAGGCGCCGATGCCCGCCCAGTCGAGCCGGGCCAGCCGGTCGGGAATCGGTGCGCTCATGCCGCCTGGGGCTTGCAGACCTTGCACGGCCGGTAGCCGATGGAGCGCGCGTCGTCCACCGAAGCGAATACCACGCGATTGTCCGGACGCATGTGACGGCCATGAACGCAGCCGACACGGCAGATGATGCGGGTGCTCGTGCAGCCCTCGTAGATTGGCGTGACGCGCTCCAGGGACAGGAGCCTGCTCTTCACGTCCGTGCCGAAGAAATAGCCGCCGAGCCCGCCCCCCGTCTGGAGCACCCGATGGCAGGGCACGATGAACGGCACCGGATTTCTCCCGAGGGCGGTACCCACGGCCCGGACCGCGCGCGGATGGCCGATGCGCTGGGCGACCCAGGCGTAGGGGCGCACCTCGCCGAAGGGAATGGCCCGGGCCGCCGCAAGGACCTTCTTCTGGAAGTCCGGCGTCTCCGTGAGATCCACGGGCACCGAGAAGAATGCCCGCTTGCCCTCGAAGTACTCGGAGAGCTCCTCGCGCGCCCGCTCCGCGAGGCGGCGGGCGGCCGCGCTGGCCGGCTTCTCCAAGCGCTCCGCCCGGATCAGGGAGACTCCGCGCGGGGTGGCCTGGATGGAGATCCTGTCGAGGAGCCGACTGGTCTGACGCGCCGACTCACGCGCCGCCGTCAGCACCTGCTTGGCCAGATCCCCCGCGTCCGCATCGGGCGCGAAATACCGAGTGAGAATGTCGTCCACGCTATCCTTCTTCATACCGCCCCTCCTTTGACGAGCGCCGACTTGAGCAGGCTCTTGCCGCGCTGGAGCTGACTCTTCACCGTGTTGACGGAAATGCCCCGGATGCGCGCGAGCTCCCCATACGTGAGCCCATCCACGTAGCGCAGGGCGAGGAGCACGCGCGCCTCGGTGGGCACGCCGCCGAGGGCGCGGCGGAGATCGAGATGGGCGTCTGGCGGATCGGGGCGGGCGGGGGGCTCGATCTCGCCGGAGCGGCTCTTGCGCCGCCGGAGCTCGTCCACGCAGACATTGGTGAGGATGCGGTAGAGCCAGGTAGACACCGCCCACTCCGCGCGATAGGTCCCCGCGCCCAGATAGCACTGGAGAAGGGCACGCTGGACGGCATCCTCGGCGTCCGCCCGCGATCCCAGGAGGCGCCGTGCGACTCCCCGCAGCCGTCCCCCGTAGCGGGCGACCAGCTCGGTAAAGGCCGCCTCGTCACCCCGGGCCACCCTTCCCATCAGCCGGCGTTCCTCGTCCATGGCGTCCACTCACAGAGATATACGCAGAGAGGGGGCGGAACGGGCGGAAGGAAAAAACGAGCGGGTCTCCTACGCGCGCTCGACCCGGACCTGCGTCCCCGCCCGCGCCTTCTTGAACACGGTGGCGTCGCCGACGATCTTGCCAAAGACGTTGACGGGGCTGGCCGGCCGTATCTCGCCGCCCCGGCTCATCGGCGTGGGCCCGAAGAAGATGCAGAACGCGTTGCCCGGTGGCCAGTAGGCGAGATCGCCCATGCTCACCGTCTCGACCGGCTGCTCGGGCTTGGCCTTCACGGGAATGGAGAAGTAGATCTCGTCGCCCCAGGTCTCTCCCGCCACACTTAGAGGGAGAGCGTCCCACACGAGCCGGGCCGTCTCGGATTCGTCGAGAAGGGCGTCGGCGCTGATCGAGCCGGCGGTGATACGGACGCGTCGCGGAGCCATGGTCCCAGTCTAGCAGGCTGTCAACCGCCCCGGCGCTTCCGGTAGGCGGCGAGTCGCGCGTCGAGGCCGGCCCGGTCGGCGATGGCCGCGGGCCCGGGAGCTTCGACTGAGGCGGCGCCCGCGCAGGCGGCCAGGGCGGCTGCTTCCCACGCGTCGCCGCTCCGCTGATACTCGATGAGAAGGGTGGTGGCGAACACGTCGCCCGCCCCCGTCGGATCCACCTCGGCCGCTACGTCGGCCATCACGTGATAGGGCTCGCCGTTGACGTAGAGGGTTGCGCCACGCTGCGCGCGGGTGATGGCCCCGATCGGCACCTGATGCAGCCACGTCACCGCCGTCTCCTCTGAATCGCCCACGTCTTCGTCGCTCACCACGAGGAGCTGGGTCCACGGCAAGACCGCCTCGGCGTCCTCCCACGGCTGGGGGGCGACCAGTCCGCCCCGGCCGCGCTTGCGCATCCAGCCCTGGGGCAGCACGGCCACCGAGGCATCGTTGAAGGCGCCGGCCAGCGCGGGGTCCACCTCGTTGGCCACGGGGCCGAGGACGACGAGGGGCGCCTCGCGCCAGGCGTCGGGGAGCTGCTCCGCCTCGAGATCGACGGCGCGGGAGAGGAGGGTGAGGGTGCGCGCGGCTCTCGAGTTCCTGGAGGGCGCGTCGCCGAGCCGGTAGCGCGTGGTGTGCGGTGAGGGCACCACCATCACCTCGACACCGTCGGGAAGGACGTCGAGGTTGTAGTCGGGGGCGACCGAGGTGAGGAGGCCGACCCGGAGTCCGAGGCGCCGCGCGGTCAGGGCCGCGTAGTACGCGGAGCCGCCGGGCCTGATTCCCGACGGCGTCTCGTCGAAGGTGACGTGCCCCACGGCCACGAGATCGATCATGCGGCAGGAGAGCGGGGGTCAGAGCTCCAGCTGCTTGGCGATGATCTCCTTCATGACCTCCGACGTCCCGCCCCCGATGGTCATGAGGCGCGTGTCACGAAAGAAGCGCTCGATCGCATACTCGCGCATGTAGCCATAGCCGCCGTGGAGCTGCACGCAGTCGTAGGCGACCTTCTGCGCCATGTCCGCGGTGAACAGCTTGACCATGGAGATCTCCTTCACCGCGTCGACGCCCTCGGCGAACTTGAGGCACACGGCATAGGTCAGGGCGCGGCCCGCCTCCACGAGGGTGGCGAGGTCGGCCAGCTTGTGGCGGATCACCTGCTTCTCCGAGAGGGGCGAGCCGAAAGCCTGCCGCTCCTGCACGTAGGCGATGGTGTCCTCGAGGGCGCGCTGGCAGCCCGCGATGGCATGGAGCCCGGCCACCAGCCGCTCGCGCTGAAAGACCCGCATCACCTCGTAGAATCCCACGCCTTCCCGGCCCAGGAGGTTGGCCGCGGGCACCCGCACGTCCTCAAAGGAGAGCTCCGCGGTGTCGGAGGCGCGCATCCCCATCTTGTCGAGCTTGCGGCTCACCGTGAGGCCGGGCGTGCTTCGCTCCACGAGGAACATCGAGATGCCGCGATGCCGCTTCTTTCCCTCTCCCCCGCCCGCGGGACCCGCCTCGAGACGGGCGGCCACGAAGTAGACGTCGGCCATGGCCCCGTTGGTGATGAACATCTTGGTTCCGTTCAGGACATAGTGATCGCCGTCGCGCGTCGCGCGCGTCTTGATGGCCGCCACGTCCGAACCCCCGCCCGGCTCGGTGACCGCGATGCAGCAGAGGCTCCGCCCCGCGCAGATGTCGGGGAGATACCGCTCCTTGAGGGCCTCGCTGCCCGTCCAGTAGAGGTGGGGCGAGGCCATGTCCGTATGCACGCCCACCGCCATGGCCAGCGATCCCGAGCGCGAGCGCGCCATCTCCTCGCACAGCACCATGGTGGTCGGGAAGTCGGCGCCGGCGCCTCCGTACTTCTCGTCGTACTCCACGCCGAGGAAGCCCAGCTCGCCCAGGCGCGGCCAGATGGACTTCGGGATCTGCCCCGCCTGCTCCCACTCCTCGATATGCGGCTCGACCTCTTTCTCGACGAACGAGCGCACGGTCTGCCTGAACATCTCGTGTTGTTCGTTGAAGATCTTCACGCGTCCTCCGGCTCCCCGTGCACTCTCATCGGCGTGACCGGCTAGAGCTGAGAGAATAGAAACCTGTCTCGGATGTGATAGGTGAAGAATTGCCCTTTCGAGGGCGCAGCCATCCACGCAGCGTATACGCTCTGCGGAACGTCGTAGTACCGATAGACGGACCCGTTGTGAAATTCAACTTCCAAAGTTTTTGAGGCCGCATCATAGCCGACCGAGCTGATGCTTGATGACTCTACCGGGTGGCGTCGCATGTCGGCAAGCACCCGCCATCTCAGCCCCACTTCACCTTGACGGCCTGGCGATCCACTGCGCCATCGGTGGTGCGGGGCAAGGCGTCGGTGAACTCGACGAGGTGGGGCCGCTTGAAGCGAGCGATCCGCGAGGCCACGAAGTCGGCAACCTGCTCGCCAGAGTATCTACCCGCCGGGCCCACCTCCACCACGGCCTTGATCGCCTCCCCCCATCGCGCATCCGGCACTCCATACACGCACACTCCGCTCACGCCCTCCATCTGCATGATGACCGTCTCCACCTCCGCCGGATACACGTTCTCTCCGCCCGGCTTGATCAGCTCCTTCTCGGGCTTGCGCTTCACGTAGTAGAGATAGCCGTCGGCATCGAAGCGCCCCACGTCGCCCGTGTGGTGCCAGCCGTTGCGGAAGGTGTGGGCGGTCACCTCGGGCTGGTTGAAATAGCCCTGAAAGACGAGGGGGCCGCGCACCACGATCTCCCCCGGGGTGCCCACGGCCACCGGGCGATCCTCGTCGTCGACGAGCGCGACCTGGCTCAAGGGCACGGGCTTTCCCGAGGCGCCGGGACGCTCGGACATGCGCTGGAGGGTGACGAATCCGCTCGTCTCCGACTGGCCGAAGCCCGTCCAGAACTGCGCTCCCGTCTTCTCGTGCAATCTCAAGATAGTCTGGGGCGAGTCGAGGCCGGACACGTGGGTGAGGCTCCGCAGCGAGCTGCCCAGCTTGTCCGCGGCGTCGAGGAGACTGGTGAGCACGGGCGGGAAATCCGAGAGGTGGGTGATCCCGTGGCCATCGATCAGACGCACTGCCTCCTCCGCGTCGAAGCGCGGCACGATCACGTTGGCGCCGCCCGCGTGCATGTGGGCGAGGCTCAGACCGAGCGCGGTGATGTGGAAGAGAGGCAGGGCCACGAGATAGCGGTCGGCGGCGGTGATGCCCATGGACCCCATGGCGGTCAGATTGGCCGCGATGACATTGGCGTGGGTAAGGACGGCGCCGCGCGGCACCACGTCCACCGCCGCCGTGGAGATGGCGGCGAAAGGATCACCGGCCGACACGGGGGGAGCCGCGCTCTCCGCTCCGCCATACAGCGAGTCGAAGGGCTCGAAGCCCTGGCCTCCGGAGCGCCCGAAGAGGTACCAGTGGGCGACCTGCGGCTTGCTCGCGGGCCAGCCCATCACCGCGGGGAGGGTGGCCGCGTCCGCCACCATCATCTTGGGCGCGGCGCGATCGACCACGCGCGCCACTTCCTCCGCGGTGAGCCGCCAGTTGATGGGATAGGCGAGAATGCCCAGCCGCGCGCAGGCCCCGTAGAGCACGAGATACGCGGTGTCGTTCTGCGCGAGCACGCAGATGCGATCGCCCTTGCCGATGCCGAGGGCGGCCAGTCCGCCCGCCAGCTCGTCCACCCGCCGCTTGAACTCCTGGAAGGACAGCGACGTCTCGCCCTGGATGACCGCGGTCGCCTCCCCGTGGAGGGAGGCGCCCCGCGCGATCATGTCGTAGACCGTGAACACCTGCCCGGCCATGCTACTGTCCGACGATGTCCTTCTTCATGCCGCCGAGCGCGCCGAGGAGCTCCTGCTGCTCCTTGGGTCCGACCTTGAACTTGTTGAGTGTCTTCACCAGATCCTCGACGGTGGCGTTCCATTCCGCTTCGGTGATGTTCATCCCCTTGTGCACCGTTTTCATGTCCCGGCCGAGGTAGGCGCAAGGGCCCCCCGTCACGTCACAGATCTGATCGGCGAGATCGGTCTGAAGCTTCGCCATCTTCGCGGCGTCCAGACCCTTGAAGCGGGCATTGACGCGGGGATCGGCAGCGAGATTCGCCACGAAATCGTCCACGACCTGCTTGATGGCCTCGCGGCCCCCCAGGCGCTGGTACAGCGTCGGGGTGGCGGGGGCCGAGGAGGCCGTATCGGAGGGTGCGGAGGCGCAAGCGGTGAGAGTCAGGGCCGCCATCGGGATCAGGATGGCTCGAGTCAGAAATCGCATCAGCGCTCCTCCTGGGGTAGGGCTAACTCAACCATCGTTTGCGGCGCTTGTAGTGCTTCACGTCCCGGTACGATTTCCGAGCGCCCACCTCGGTGAGGCCGAGGTAGAACTCCTTGATATCGGCATTATCGCGCAGTTGTTCGGCCGACCCGTCGAGGACGATGCGGCCGTTCTCCATCACGTACCCGTGATCCGCGATGGCGAGGGCGAGGGTGGCGTTCTGCTCCACGAGAAGCACGGTGAGCTTCTGCTCCCGGTTCAGCCGCTGCACGATCTGGAAGATCTCTTCCACGAGCATGGGGGCCAACCCCAGCGACGGCTCGTCGAGGAGGATGACCCGCGGATCCGACATGAGGGCGCGGCCGATGACGAGCATCTGCTGCTCGCCCCCCGAGAGATAGCCGGCCTGGACGGCCCGCCGCTCTCTCAGGCGCGGAAAGTACTGGTATACGCGATCGATGCCCGCGGCCATGCGCTGGCGGTCGGACTGGATGTGGGCGCCCACGATGAGGTTCTCTTCCGTGGTGAGATGCTCGAAGACGCGGCGACCCTCGAACACCTGGACCACGCCGCGCCGGACCACTTCGAACGGTGGCAGCCGGTCGATACGCTGGCCGGCCAGCTCGATATGGCCCTTGGTCACTTCGCCGCGCTCGGTGCGGAGCACGCCCGACACCGCCTTGAGGGTCGTGGTCTTGCCGGCGCCGTTGGCTCCGAGGAGCGTGGTGATCCCTCCTTCA
>DASYQB010000003.1:0-3533 GCA_036005985.1 Candidatus Methylomirabilota bacterium
TCGGCACTACCTTCTGCAATGGCGCCGTCGACGCGTGGGGCGTGGACGCCCTCGACGAGGCCGGCTTCGAGGGCACGAAGCACGGTCTCTTCTCGCGTCTCTCGCAGCTCTCGAGCCTCAGCTTCATGGCCACCGCGCTCCTCGGCGCCTTCGTGGGCAGCGTGGACATCGCGTGGCCCTGGCTCCTCGGCGCCGCCGGCTTTCTCCTGAGCGCCCTCGCCGGCACCCTGCTCCACGAGCGACCCCGAGGTGCGGCCGGACGCGGTCATCGCGCGATGCGAGCGGCGGTACGCGCCCAGATCGGCTCTGGCCTCCGGCAGGGCTTCGCCATGCGCTCCCTTCGCCTGCTCAGCCTCGCCGAGGCGATCACCCTGGGGGTCATGGCGCCCTACTGGCTCCAGTGGCCGCTCCTCTTCAAGGACGGCTACGGCGCCGGCGTGTGGGTGGTCGGCTGGGTGTTCTGCGTGCTGGGATTCGGGAAGATGCTTGGTGCCGAGGCGGCAGCACGGATCCTCGCCCTCACCTCCGCCCGCCCGCGCCTGCTCAGCGGCCTCACCATCGGGACCGGGCTGACTCTACTCGGGGCAGGCTTCCTCGCGGGCCGGCCCAATCAGGCGCTCGTGCTCTTGTTCCTCATGAACGCCTTCCAGGGTGCGCGGGAGCCATTGGCCCTGGCATGGTTCAACGAAGAGGTGCCCGCGGAGGCACGGGCGACCATGCTGTCGTTCCGCGGCATGGTGGCCACGGCCGGCGGCGCCATCGGGCTCTTGCTCGGCGGCTGTGTCACGGACCTCTGGGGCATTCCCTTCGCGTGGAAGGTGGCGGGAGCGCTCTGCTTCCTCGCCGTCCCCTGCTACCTCGCGCTCAGACACCGGAGCCATTTTCCCCTCGCCGTTTGACCTGTCCACGGCTCTCTGGCACGATCGTCGAAATGGCGAGCGCGAAGAGCAACGTATCAACCCGGCGCACATTCCTGACGAGCGCCGCCGTCGTCCTGGGAGGAATGCTGATGCCGAAGGGTTCCAGCGCGAGCAGCCTCCTCGAGCGGCGTATCCCGAGATCGGGCGAGTCGCTGCCCGCGGTGGGTCTCGGTACCTGGCAGGCCTTCGACGTGGGCGGCGATGCGCGCGGCATGGCAGAGGCGAAGGAAGCGCTCAAGGTCCTCGTCGAGCTGGGCGGCCGCGTCGTCGACAGCTCTCCCATGTACGGATCCGCCGAGGCGGTGACGGGTCAGCTCGCGGCCGAGTTGCGTATCCAGTCGAAGCTCTTCCTCGCCACCAAGGTGTGGACCAACGGCAAGCAGGCGGGCATCCGGCAGATGGAAGACTCCCTGCGGAAGCTCCGCGTCCAGCGTCTCGACCTGATGCAGGTGCACAATCTCTCGGACGTGCAGACACAGCTGGCCACGCTGCGCGACTGGAAGGCCGCGGGGCGCATCCGCTATCTCGGCGTCACGCACTACCACGCGGGCGCTCACGCCGACCTGGAGAAGATCATCACGCGCGGCGACATCGACACCGTCCAGGTGAACTATTCCCTCGCTGAGCCGGAGGCCGACCGGCGGCTCCTGCGCGTGGCCGCGGACAGCGGCACCGCCGTCATCGTCAATCGCCCCTTCGCCGAGGGGGCCATGTTCTCGCGGGTGAAGGGACAGCCCGTCCCCGAGTGGGCGAAGGACGCCGGCTGTGCGAGCTGGGCACAGTATTTTCTCAAGTGGATACTCGCCCAGCCTGCCGTCACCTGCGTCATCCCGGGCACGCGTAACGCCAGGCACGTGGCCGACAACATTGCGGCGGCCACCGGCCCCATGCCGGACGAGGCGATGCGCCGGCGCATGGCGGAGCATTTCAACTCGCTGTAGCCGCGCAAAGGAGACGCGATGGCCGGACGGACGTATCGCCACATCGAAGCCCAGCCGGTGGCCGGATCCCTCGGCGCCGAGATCCGCGGCGTGAACATCTCCGAGTCGCTCAGCCACGAGGTGGTCGCCGAGATCCGCCAGGCCTTCCTGGATCACCTCGTGATCTTCTTCCGCGACCAGAAGCTCACGCCGCAGGAACAGCTGGCCTTCGCCAAGCGCTTCGGCGAGCCCATGGAATACCCCCAGCTCAAGGGCCTGCCCGAGGCGCCCATGGTCACGCCCGTGGTGAAGCTCGAAAACGAGCGCGTCAACTTCGGCGGGGTCTGGCACTCGGACACCACCTATCTGACGCAGCCGCCCATGGCCAGCATGCTGTACGCGCTCGAGATTCCGCCCTATGGCGGCGACACCATCTTTGCCAACCAGTACGCCGCGTACGAGACGCTGTCAGACGGCCTCCGGAAGACGCTGGACGGCCTTACCGGCGTCAACACCTCGACCAAGGCCGACGCCTCGAAGACGCGCGAGGAACGGCTGAAGAGCGCCGGCGTAGAAATGAAAGTGCTTAGCGGCGAGCACCCGGTGGTGCGCACGCATCCCGAGACGGGCCGCAAGGCTCTGTACGTGAATGTCGGCCACACGTCGCACTTCAAGGGATGGACGGAGGAGGAGAGCCGGCCGCTCCTCGAGTATCTCTGGCAGCATCAGGTGAAGATCGAATTCACCTGCCGCTTCCAATGGCAGCCCGGCTCCCTGGCCTTCTGGGACAACCGCTGCGCCCAGCACAACGCGGTGAACGACTACGCGGGCTTCCGGCGGATCATGCACCGTGTGACCCTGGCCGGGGATACGCCACGCTAGGGAGGCCCGGCGGGTCAGCTGCTCGTAGACTCTCCGAAGCAGAGCTGGTTGCCGTCGAGATCGTTGACGTCGAAGTCCCGCATGCCATACGGGCGATCCGCCGGCTCCTCCAGCGCTCTCGCGCCTCGCGATCTCAATTCCTCGTAGAGGGCGTCAACGCCCGTGACAAACACATTGATCGCGCCATGGCCGGGCTGCCGCTTCGTCTCGCTCGCCGCCTGGAGGTGAATGGCCACGTTGTCCCGTTCGACCCCCGCGTAGAACGTCGGCTCACCATACGTGAACTCGACGCGAAATCCGAGCACGTCGCGGTAGTGTTCGACGCTTCGGAGCACGTCCTGGACGACGAACAGAGTTGCGGCGTCGCGGAGCGAGATTGCCGAAGAGCTGGTCATGGATCCTCCTTGCCTCTCTGTGTCGTCATGGGCGGCCTTCGAGGGCCCGGCGCAGCTGGTCGACGTGATTGTCATCGTGTGCGGCGAGGCGGGCGACCCAGTCAGCCAGGGTCAGCCGCCCCTGGCTGAGATGGATACCTCCCCGCTCCCACTCGGCCGGTGACAGCGATTGCAGGAGCGCCAGCACTTCGCTCCGGCGCCGTCGAAAGGCGGCAAGCGCCTCACCGGTGTCGTTACGGAGATACTGCCGTTCCTCCGCCCATCGCGCAGGGTCGAGCGGGTGGCCGATCGAGCCGCCGATTCGCCATGGAGCCAGATCCTTCGCGCTTGCTCCCAGTACAAGAATGCGCGGCTCGTCGAGTGCCACCACGGTGTGGAACCGGATCTGGAAAAGCTCCTCGACGTCACGAAGGTGG
>DASYQB010000004.1:0-24269 GCA_036005985.1 Candidatus Methylomirabilota bacterium
CCCGCGAGACCTTCCATCTCCTCGCCCCGTTGTATCTAATCAAATTACCGCATTTCCCTCTCCCCTCGGGGGAGTGGGTCCGGGTGAGGGGGCTCCTACGTGAGAGACTGCGATCTTCGAACCACCCTCACCCTGGCCCTCTCCCTGGAAGGGAGAGGGAACACGGCATGATCAGCGGGCTCGATCACGTCGTCATCGTGGTCAAGGACTTCGAGACGGCGCTCGCCTTCTATCGCGAAGTGCTGGGCTGCCAGCCCCTCGGCGTGGACGAGTGGCGGCAGGGCAAGCGACGCTTCCCCTCGCTCATGGCCGGCCGCACCATGATCAATGTTCACCAGGTCGGCCAGCCCGTGTCACCGGAAGCGGTGGCGCCGGTGGCAGGCTCCGAAGATCTCTGCTTCGTCTGGCAAGGTCCCGTGCGCGACGCCATCGACCGGTTGTCTGCCCATGGAGTCCCCGTCGAGATCGGCCCCGTGAAGCGCCGGGGCGCCCGCGGCGTCGACGGGACCTCTGTCTACTTCCGCGACCCCGACGGGAATCTCCTCGAGCTCATGTCCTATGACTCCTGATCCCTCCCGTGCGCCGCGTGAGGGAGGTCGGGAAGAGGAGTCGGTGGCGGTCATCTTCGACATGGACGGCGTGCTCATCGACTCGGGCGCCCACCACCGCGCGGCCTGGGGTGCCCTGCTCGCGGAGATCGGCGAGGATCCCCATCCCGAGCACTGGCGGCTCACCATCGGCCGGCCCAGTGAGGAGGCGGTGCCCCTGCTCCTCGGCCGGCGTCTCTCGGACTACGAGGTGCAACGGCTCGCGCGGCGCAAGCGAGATCTCTACGTCCATTTCGCGCGAATGGGCATCGTCACCGTGGCGGGAGTGAGCCGCTTCATCGCCGAGCTCGCGCGCCAGAAGGTCCCCCGGGCCGTCGGCACCTCCGCCTCCGGCTTCGACGTGGAACATCTCCTCGTCGACGCGGGGCTCCGGCGCTACTTCAACGTGATCGTCACCGCCGACGACGTCGCCTACGGCAAGCCGGATCCCGAGGTCTACCTGCTCGCCGCGGCCCGCCTGCGCGTGGCGCCGGAGCGCTGCCTCGTCTTCGAGGACTCCCTGGTCGGCCTCGAGGCGGCCCGGCGCGCGGGCATGCGCGCTGTCGGCGTCACCACCGCGCACACCGTCGACGAGCTCATGCATGCGGGGGCGGAGCGGGCGGTGGCGGACTTCGAGGAGGTCGAATGGCCGGCGATCGCGTACCCGTAAGCAGCTCCGCCTTCTGGGAGGCCCTGTACGCCTCGAGCCAGGACGGATGGGAGCTGGGCGAGCCCGCTCCGTCCCTCGTTACCCAACTCGACGCCGGTCTCCCCGTCGCTCCCGGCTCTCGCGTGGCCGTGCCCGGGGCGGGCCGCGGCCACGATGCCCGCCTTCTCGCCCGCCGCGGCTATGAGGTGACGGCCTTCGACTTCGCGGAGGCGGCGGTGGTCGAGGCGCGACAGCTCGCCGCGCAGGAGGGCGTGACGGTCACCTTCGAGCAGCGTGACGTCTTCGGTCTGGGATCGGATTTCCCCCAGGCTTTCGATGCCGTGTGGGAGTACACGTGCTTCTGCGCCATCGATCCCGATCGCCGCACGGAATACGCGCGGATGCTCCGCGACATCCTCAAGCCGGGCGGCCTGCTCCTCGCCTGCTTCTATCCTCTCCGAGATGGCACGGACGGCCCTCCCTTTCCCGTGTCCCAGGCCGGCATCGAGGCGGTCTTGTCCCCCCACTTCGACATCCTGGAAGCGGGCTCGCCCGCCGCCTCGCCGGAGCGCCGGCGTGGGCTCGAGTGGCTGGTCACTGCTCGCCGCCGGTCCAGTTGATTCGCGTCCACCCGCGTGCTAGGGTTGGGCACTTTTTTGGCCCGCGCCCGCGCGCGGGTCCGTCCGAGCCGGCCAAAGGAGGCCCCAGCATGAAGCTCTTCCGCATCGTCTTCGTCCTGCTCCTCGTGGGCGCGCTGGGAGGCGTGGTGGTCTCCCGCGATCTCGCCACCGCGCAGGCGCAGACCATCAAGATCGGCGTGCTCTTCGACCAGAGCGGCCCCTTCGCGGCCGGCGGGTCGCTGAACTGCTGGCGTGGGGCCAAGATGATCATCGACTACGTCAACGAGCACGGCGGTGTGCTCGGCAAGTACAAGCTCGTGCGCGTGGACGGCGACAGCCAGTCCAAGGCCGACGTGGCCATCAACGAGGCGGAGCGGCTGCTCAACGTCGAGAAGGTGGACATCCTCGCCGGCATCTACTCGAGCGCCCACGCCGTGCCCATCGCCGAGCGCGTGGACAAGCAGAAGCGGTTCCTGTGGATCACCACCGGCATCGCCGACGCGGTGTTCAAGGACCGCAACCTCCAGTACACGTTCCGCCCCCAGCCCAACGGTGGCCTCTTCGGCTCCTATTCCGTGCAGTACATCGCCGCCTACGCCCAGGAAAAGCTGAAGAAGGCGCCCAAGGACCTGCGGGTGGCCATCATCTACGAGGACGGCCCCTACGGCACCAACGTGGGCTCCGCGAACGAGGAGGAGGCCAAGAAGCAGGGCATGCAGGTGGTGCTCAAGGAAGGCTACTCGATCCAGGCCCCCGACCTCTCCTCGCTCGTGACAAAGCTCCGCGCCGCCCGCCCCGACGTGCTCTTCCACACTGGCTACAACCCGGACATCACCCTCTTCCTGCGTCAGGCCAAGGAGCAGGGACTGCGGGTCAAGGCCTATCTCGGACACGGCGCGGGCCACAGCCAGCTCGACAAGCTGAAGGAAACGGTGGGCGCGGAGTCCGAGGGCTTCCACACCGTCGATCCCGTCGCCTCCCAGCTCATCGAGAAGAAGGTCAGCCCCAAGGCCGCGGAGATGACGCGGGAGATGGTCAAGCGCTACCAGAAGGAGTTCGGCGACGGGCCCATCGCTCCTCACGTCTCCATGGGCTTCAACAACCTGTGGATCCTCCTCGCCGACGTCCTCCCGCGCGCCATCCAGAAGCACGGCGGCTTCTCGCCTGAGCAGCTCGCCAAGGCGGCCCGCGAGACCGACCTTCCGGAAGGTGGGACCGGCCAGGGCTACGGGGTGAAGTTCCTCGGCGAGGGCAATCCCATGCGCGGTCAGAATGAGCGCGCCTTCCCCACCGTGTTCCAGGTGATCGACGGGAAGTTCGAGGTGGTGTGGCCCAAGTCCGTTCAGACCGCGGCGCCCGCCGTGCTCCTTCCCGCCTCCTCACCGCTCTTTGCGCGCTAAGCCGATTCGGCGGCGCCGTCGGGGATCTTCCCTCCCCACGGCGCCGCCGCCACGTCCGTGCTGAACGTCTCGGGTCTGACCAAGCGTTTCGGGGGATTCCTCGCCCTCCAGGGCATCACCTTCGAAGTGAAGCCGGGCGAGATCCTTGGACTCATCGGACCCAATGGGTCGGGCAAGACCACCTGCTTCAACTGTGTCTCGGGTGCGCTCCAGCCCTCCGGGGGCTCCATCAAATTCCTCGGCGAGGAGATCGGCGGCCTCACCCCGGACGCGATCTGCCATCGCGGGGTGGCGCGCACCTTTCAGATCCCCCGCCCGTTCCGGAAGCTGTCCATTCTCGAGAACGTGGCGGTGGCCGCTCACTTCGGCTCGGCCACTCGCAACACGGAAGCGGAGGCGCGCCGGCAGGCTGCCGAGGTGCTGACCCTCGTCGGCCTGCCCACCGATCCGTCGGCGTCGACCACTCTCCTCGGCGCGGGCGGGCTCAAGAAGCTCGAGCTGGCGCGCGCCCTGGCCACCGGCCCCAAGCTCCTGCTGGCCGACGAGAGCCTGGGCGGCCTCGACCCGTCGGAGATGCACGACGCGGCGGAGCTGCTCCGGCGCATTCGCGGGGAGCTCGGCGTCACCATCGTGTGGGTCGAGCACATCATGGGCACCCTCCTCCGCGTGGTCGACCGCCTCGTCGTCCTCGACCACGGCGAGAAGATCGCGGAGGGCCTGCCTCTGGAGATCGCGGAGAACCCGCAGGTCATCGAGGCCTACCTGGGCGAGAAGGTCGTCCTCACGTGAGCATGCTCGCGCTCGAGGGGATCACCGCCGGCTACGGCGCCTTCACCGCGCTGTGGGACGTGAGCCTGCGCGTGGAGTCGGGCGAGGCGGTGGCAGTGGTCGGACCGAACGGCGCGGGCAAGACCACGCTCATGCGCGTGATCTCCGGCCTCCTTCCCTCGCGTACGGGGCGTCTCGTCTTCGAGGGTGCTGATCTCTCGGGACGCAAGGCCTACGACGTGGTCGCCCACGGCATCGCCCACGTGCCGGAAGGCCGACGGATCTTTCCCGCCCTCACCGTGGGCGAGAACCTCAAGATGGGCGCCTTTCTGCCCGCTGCCCGCTCTCACTACCGCGAGAGTCTGGAGCGCGTCTACACCCTCTTCCCCGTGCTCGCGGAGCGGCAGGGGCAGCGGGCGGGCAGCCTCTCCGGCGGCGAGCAGCAGATGCTCGCGGTGGGGCGGGCCCTCATGTCCAAGCCCAAGCTGATCCTCCTCGACGAGCCATCCATGGGCCTCGCCCCCGTGATGGTGCTCCGCCTCTTCGATCTCATCCGGCGCGTGCGCGAGGAGGGCTACACCATCCTCGTGGTCGAGCAGAACGTACGCCAGGTACTCAAGATCGTGGACCGCGCCTATCTCCTCGAGGTGGGACGGATCAAGATGGAAGGCCGGGCGAGCGAGCTCGCCGAGCAGGACTTCGTGCGCAAGGCTTACGTGGGCGCCTGAATCTTGACCCGTCGGGCACGCGAGGCGGGCGGGTCCTGTCATCGGGCGCGGGAGCGGCGCAACCGGCTGCGTCACCCTACTCTTCGTGAATCGCAGCCCTCCGGGCTGCGCGCACTCGAAGGGGCCCACTACGCCGGCCGCGCCGCTCCCGCCCCCGATGCCACCCGCCCGGTCGCACGAGCCCGATGATCGACCCGCTCTTTCTCCTCGAGGCGGTGATCAACGGCATCCTGCTCGGGGGAGTCCTCGCCCTGCTCGCCCTCGGGCTCAATCTCATCTTCGGGGTCATCGACATCGTGTGGATCGCCTACGTCGACCTCGTCATGCTCTGCATGTACTCGATGTACTTCATGGTCACCGTCTATCACTGGCCCATCATCCTCGCCGGCGTGGGCTCGTTGGTGGTGGGCCTTCTCCTCGGTCTCCTCGTGCACGTGCTGATCATCTCGCCCATCCTGTCGAGCCCGCCCATCAACCAGCTCCTCGCCACGGGCGGACTCCTCTTCTTCGTCCAGTCGTTCGCCACGCTCCTCTGGAGCACCGATCATCGCTCGGTGCGCGTCGCCCTCCCCGTGCTCGAAGTCGGGGGCATCTTCATCTCGTTTCCCCGCCTCATCGCCTTCGGGCTGGCCATCCTCGCCATGATCGGCCTCTACCTGTTCCTCACCCGCACCTTCGTGGGCACGGCCATTCGCGCCGTCTCCCAGGATCGCGACGCCACCGCCCTCATGGGCGCCAATCCGCTGCGCCTCTACCTCGTCACCTCGGCGGTGGGGGGGGCCATGGCGGGCATCGCGGGCGCGCTCCTCATCATCCAGTACGCCGTTCACCCGTATTTTGGGAGTGCCTTCGGGCCTCTCACTTTCATGATCTGCGTGCTGGGCGGGCTGGGCAGCATGTTCGGCGCCTTCGTGGCCGCCTTCATCATGAGCCAGGTCATCTCGCTGGGCGGCGTCCTCATCTCCACGGAGATGGGCTACGTGGTCGCCTTCGTCATCTTCATCGTGCTCATGTTCGTCCGCCCCGGCGGCATCTTCGCCAAGCGCACATGAGCTGGGCACGCCTCCTCGGCGGACTGGTGGTGGCGTTCCTCGCCGTGGAGCCCTTCCTGCCCCTGGGCCGCATGCGGGAATATCTCGTCCACGTCATCGTGCAGATCTTCATCTGGTCCTTCATCGGGGGGGCGTGGTCGCTCATGGGCCGCTTCGGCCTCGTCTCCCTCGGCCACGGAGCTTTCCTGGGGGTGGGCGCCTACGCGACCTGTCTCCTCTGGAATTTCTTCGGGATGACGCCGTGGGTCGGCGGCCTCCTTGCCGTGCTCCTCACGGTGGCCCTCGCCGTGGTCATCGGCTATCCGTGCTCGCGCTTCCAGGTGGTCGGCCACTACTTCGGCCTGGTCACCCTCGCCGTGTCCGAGGTGATCCGCCTCCTCATCATCGCGGAGCGGGACTGGACGGGCGGCTCGCTCGGGGTCAGCCTCAAGCCCGCGCCGTCGGACTCGAGCATCTGGGCGCTCCAGTTCGCGGACAAGCGCGTGTTCTATTACATCGCCATGGCTCTCTGGCTGGCCGGGCTCTGGGTGTGGGTGCGCGTGGACCGGAGCATGGCCAGCCGGGCCATGGAAGCCATCGGAGAGGACGAGACGGCCGCCGCTTCCGTGGGCATTCACGTCACCCGATTCAAGCTCGGCATCACCATGCTGTCGGCCGCCCTCACCGCGGTGGGGGGAGTGATCCTCGTGCAGTACCTCGCCTACGCGAATCCCGACACCATGTCGGGCATCGGCGTCTCCCTCCGTATCGTGTTCGCGGTGGTGCTCGGCGGCATGTACTCCCTCCTCGGCTCCTCCGTGGGCACCGCGCTCACCATCGCCCTCAGCGAGTTCCTGCGCATCTACTTCGGCATCAAGCTCATCGGCATCGCGGAGACGATCTACGGCCTCGTGCTCATCCTCTGCATCATCTTCCTGCCCTCGGGCATCTACGGCTCCATCCGCGACGCGTTCCGCCGGCGCTCCACCAAGACCGCGCCCGCCTAGGCAGCGACCCCGCATTCGGGCATACTTATCGCGATGGCAAACTGGTCGATCCACCCCGAGAGCGATCCCCCGAAGACCCTCCTCGCCCTCGCCGAGCAGGTCGAGCGCGACGGAGGCCTCGCCCTCACCCTCTACCGCGAGCCGGTGGGTGATCACTGGCATATCTTCTGCCTTCTCCCCATGTCGAAGGTCGAGCCGACGCCGTATCAGCGCGATCTCTCGCCCACCCACGCCAAGCGGCTCCAGGAAGTGGTGAAGAAGATCGACCGCTTCGTCGACCCCATCGTGGTGATGTCGCCCAAGGCCGGCCTCTACTGGACGCCGAACGGCAACCACCGCCGCACCGTGCTGCAGAAGCTCAAGAAGCTGATGGTGCCGGCCATTCTCGTGCCGGAGGCCGAGGTCGCCTTCCAGATCCTCGCCCTCAACACGGAGAAGGCGCACAACCTCAAGGAGAAGTCGCTCGAGGTCATCCGCATGTATCGCGGCCTCGCCGCCGACGAGCCGGACAGTGGGGAAGAGGACTACGCCTTCCAGTTCGAGGCGCCCCACTTCATCACCCTCGGCCTCCTCTACGAGAAGAACAAGCGCTTCGCGGGCGGCGCCTTCGCGCCCATCCTCCGCCGCGTGGACAAGTTCCTCAAGGGACGCTTCCCCAAGACTCTCGAGGAGCGGGAGGAGCGCGCGGAGCTGGTGCGCGCCGCCGACGAGGCCCTGGTGGACGTGGTGGCCAAGATCAAGAAGCGCGGGATCAACCATCCCTACGTCAAGAACTTCGTCCTCGCGCGCACCACGCCCCTCACCCGTCAGCGCAAGACCCTGCCCTCGTTCGATCAGACCTTCAAGAAGCTCGTGGACAACATCGAGAGCTTCGACGTGTCGAAGGTCCGCTACGAAGAGATACAGCGCTCGGCCATCATGGCCGCCCCCGCCGCCGGATAGGAGGTCGCTCATGGCCCGCCCCTCCAAGCTCGCCGATCCCGACATCGCCGGGCGCCTCAAGGCATTGCCCGGCTGGACTCTCGAAGCAGGCAAGCTCCACAAGGCCTTCACCTTCAAGGATTTCGTGGAGGCGTGGAGCTTCATGACCGCGGTGGCCCTCGCCGCCGAAGCCATGGGGCATCATCCGGAATGGTCCAATGTCTACAACCGCGTGATCGTCGATCTCTCGACGCACGATGCGGGAGGCCTCACCACGCTCGACTTCGATCTGGCCGCGAAGATGGAGGCAGTGGGCCGGCGGGCATGACGGGCCAGGTCGCCATCGTCACCGGAGGTACGGGTGCGCTCGGCCGATCGATCGTGCTGCGCTTCCTCCGCGACGGGGCTGCCGTCGCCGTGCCGTGGTTCGTGCCCGAGGAATGGGCGGCCCTCCAGGCGGCAGCCGGCGAGGCCCGGGCGCGCCTGTCCGGACAGAAGCTCGACATGGCGGACGAAGCGGCCGTCACCGCCTTCGTCGCCGACCTCCTCGGCCGCTCAAAGAAGGTCGACGCGATGATCAACGCGGTGGGCGGCTTCGCGGGCGGGGATCTCGCCTCGACGTCGCTCGCGGAATGGCGGCGGCTCATCGATCTCAACCTCACCTCGACCGTGGTGGGTTGCCGCGCCGTCCTCCCCGCCATGCGAGCGGCCGGGCAGGGGCGCATCGTGAACGTCGCCTCCCGCGCCGTCATGCCGCCGATGGGCGGCTTCATCGCCTACACGGTGTCGAAGAGCGCGGTGATCGCCCTCACCCAGGCCCTCGCCCAGGAGGAGCGGTCTCACGGCATCACGGTGAACGCGGTGCTGCCCAGCACCATGGATACGCCGGGTAATCGGAAGGCGATGCCGGACGCCGACCGATCGACGTGGGTCAGCACGGACGCGGTGGCCGATGTCATCGCGTATCTCGCGTCCGATGCGGCCTCCGCCGTCTCGGGCGCCTGCGTCACCGTCTAGTCCTCTCGTGCTAGACTCCGCCGCATGAGATTTCTCCGCGGCGTCGCCTTCGCCTTCGTCGCGACGCTTGCGGGGGCCGGATGCGCCAGCGCTCCTCCTCCCATGTCCCCCACCGCGCCGGTGGCGAGCACTGTCAAGGCTCTCGGACCGGTCCGCGAAGTTCTTCCTGACGGCCTCACCCTCCTGATTCAGGATCACCGCTCGTCGGACATCGTCGCCGTGTACCTCTGGGTGGGGACGGGCGTGCGCTACGAGAAGCCCGACGGGCTGGGCTACGCCCACTTCCAGGAGCACATGCTCTTCAAGGGCACCGACACCTTCGGACCGGGCTTCATCGACCGGACCGTCGAGGGACAGGGCGGGCGCAGCAATGCCTTCACGTCGTTCGACTACACGACCTTCCAGATCCTCGTGCCCGTCGACGGAACCCGGAGGGCCCTCGAGCTCCTCGAGGCCATGGCCTTCCGCTCGACCTTCGACCCCAAGGAGATCGACGCCGAACGCCAGGTCATCTTCGAAGAGTCGCGCATCGAGACGGACACGCCGAAGTCGGCCATCATCCGCCAGCTCTACGGGCTCGTCTTCCCCAACCATCCGTACGGGCGCCCCGTCCTCGGCACGCCGGAGACGATGAACGCGGCCAACCGGGAAAAGCTGAAGGCCTTCAACCAGCAGTACTACACGCCCGAGAACATGGTGCTGGTGGTGGTGGGGCCGGTCGACCCCAAGGCGATCCGCGCCATGGTCGACACGACCTTCGGCAACCGCCCGAAGTCGGGCTACGTGCCGCCACCCACCCCGCCCCTCACCCCGCTCAAGGGCATCATCTGCAAGACGGTGGAGCGGCCCGAGCAGCAGGCCCAGCTCGCCCTCGGCTGGCAGGCTCCGAGCCTCGCCAATCCCGACAGCTTCGCTCTCGACCTCGTCGCCACCATCCTCGGAGGCAGCGAGAGCTCGCGGCTTCCCAAGACCTTGCGCGACGGCGAGCGACTGGTGTCGGGGATCAGCGTGAGCAACTCCTCCATGCAGCTCGCGGGCATCTTCTACGTGCAGGCCCAGCTCGAAGCGGCCGACGTGGCCAAGGCGAAGCAGCGCATCCTCGAAGAGCTCGAACGCCTCGAGAAGGAGGGGCCGACCGAGGAGGAGCGCCAGCTCGCCGTGACCAAGGCGGAGTCCGAGCACGCCTTCGCCTACGAGACGTCGGACGGGGTGGCCGCCGCCTACGGGATCACCCAGCTCACGGGCAATCTCGACGACGAGCTCCGCTACGTGGACCGGCTGCGCGCGGTCACGCGTGAGCAGATTCGCGACGCCGCCCGTAAGTACCTGCCCCTGACGGACTATGCCTGCATTGCCTTCGTGCCGGGAGGCAAGTGATGCACTTCGAGCGGAGACTCATCCCGGTCATGGTCGCGCTCCTCATGCTGGTCGTTCCCACCGCGGGGTCGGCGCAGACGAGCGTGGTCACCCGCACGCGCCTGCCCAACGGCCTCACCGTGCTCGTGCGCGAGAATCCCGAGGCCCCCGTGGTCGCCTACTCCCTCATGGTGAGGATGGGCACGCGCACGGAGACGCCGGACAACGCGGGCATCTCCAACCTACTCCAGCAGATGCTGGTGCGCGGCACGGAGAAGCTCGATGGGGAGCAGATCGCGGAGGCCGCCGATCGGATGGGCGGCGGCATCGACGCCTACGGAGACGCCGACTATTCCGAGATCACCGCCACCGCGCTCTCCCGGAACTGGGCAGAGATGCTCGAGCTGATCGGCGACTGCGTCCTCCGTCCCACCCTCCCCGACGGAACGGTGCAGGCGGTGCGCAACTTCCTCGTGCGGCAGATCCGGAACCGCGGCGACAAGCCTTTCGATGTCGCCTCGGACCGGATGCGCGCCGCGCTCTTCGGCGCGAACCCGTATGCGTGGGACCCGCTGGGTCGCCGCGAGAGCGTGGAGAAGCTCGATCGCGGTGCGCTCGTCGCCTACTACCGACGCTTCTACGTGCCCGGCCAGATCGTGCTCGCCGTGAGCGGCGACGTGAAGAGCGCGGAGGTGGTGGCCCAGGTCCAGCGGATCTTCGGCACCATGGCCCCCGGGAAAGTCGAGATGCCGGCGGTGCCCGCTCCTCCGGCCATGGCCGCCACCCGCCAAGCGGTGGTGGTACCGGGCGCGCAGGCCCAGATCCTCATGGGAGCTCTCGCGCCCTCGCTGACCGATCCGGACCATCCGCCCCTCAAGGTCCTCACGGCGATCCTCGGGGGCGGCATGGCCTCGCGCTTCTTCTCCGAGCTGCGCGACCAGCAGGCGCTAGCCTACACCACCCTCGCCGTCTATCCGACTCGTGTGGACACGAGCGCCTTCGTGGCCATCCTGGGCACGGCGCCCGACAACGTCCCCAAGGCCGAGCCCGCCCTGACCCAGCAGCTCGAGCGCATCAGGAACCAGGCGGCCAGCGCCGACGAGGTGGCGGTAGCCCGGGCCTATGTGGTGGGGAGCCAGGCCATGGACCGGCGAACAAATGCCCGGCAGGCGTGGTACCTGGCGTTCTACGAGACGGCGGGGGTGGGCTACGAATTCCTCGACCGCTACGCCGCCGCGGTCAAGAACGTCACGCCGGCCGACGTCCAGCGCGTGGCGAACAAGTATCTCAGCATAGTGCGCACGGTGGTGGTGCAGCCGAACTAGCCGCTCAGGCGCCCTCGAGCCGGGCGATCTTGGGAAACACTTCGGCATCGGCCCGGCGAAGATCTTCCACGAAGTCCACCTCGGTCCACGGCAGTCCCGTCACGTCGACGGGGGCCACGGGCTGGCAGCCGACGATCAGGTGCAGCGCGTCCTCGTACTCGCAGAGTCCCTGGCTCTCCTCGCTCACGTGCTCGAGCAGGCGCACCAGATCGGGGGCGGCGACCACCCCGCACTTGAAGAAGCCGATGCCCTCCCCCACCAGATCCCACGCCTTGGGCATGACCTTCTTCCCGAGGGCGATGACCCGCTCTCCCTCGGTATAGATCTTCACTTCCTCTCCCGTATCGGCGAAGCCGCGGTCGATGAGGAGCGCGTTCGGAGCGGGCGACTCCACGAGCCGCCGCAGGAACTCCCGCGGGAACACCACGTCCGCGTCCATGATGAGGGTGGGTCCGCCCAGGATGACCTCGCGCGCCGAGAGGAGCGAGAGGACGGAGCCCTTCTGGTACTCGGGATTGTGCACGCACTCGATGGTCATGCCGGCCGGCCCGGAGGCCGCGAGGGCTCGCACCTGGTCCGCGCAATGGCCGACCACGATGACCGCGTGCCCGACCCCGACCGCGTGCAGGGCCTCGAGCATGCGTGCGAGGATCGCTCGCCCGCCCACGGGGAGGAGCGATTTCTGGGTGTGGTCGGTGAGAGGTGCGAGGCGGCGGGCCACCCCCGCGGCCAGGATGATCGCGGTCACCGCGCGATCCTCCGCGCGATCGCCACGTGCCGCTAATCCGCCCCGGGGATTCGATGGCTTCAAATCGGTCCAAGGGTCGCATCCGAAGCGTTTCGTGTCTAGAATTTTCTGGCCGACGGCAAACATCGCGGTAAGCTTGGGGCGGGCGCGCGATCACCGACGAACCGATGGAGGGGCATGCACGGATGAGCCGAAGCTCGACGGATACAAAGATGATGTCCATGGTCGACGTCTTCCGGCGCGACGGCTTCGTGGTGGTCCCCGGTCTCTTCGACGCGGAGGAAGCCCGCCAGATCTCCGCGTGGACCGACGAGGTCCAGGCTCAGCCCGAAACTCCCGGCCGCGCCATGATGTACTTCGAGCCCAGCCTCCTCGACCCCACCCAGCGCGTCCTCCAGCGCGTGGAGAACTTCTGTCCCTTTCATCCCGGCTTCGCCGCCCTCTGCGACGGCCCCAAGCTCCGTGGCGCCGTGGGCACCCTCTTCGGCGAGCCCGCCGTGCTCTTCAAGGACAAGATCAACTTCAAGCTCCCCGGCGGCGACGGCTTCAAGCCCCACCAGGACCAGCAGGCCGGCTGGAGCGCCTACGCCGATCTCTTCATCACCGCCATGGTCAGCATCGACCCCACCACCGCCGAGAATGGCTGTCTCGAGCTCTGCGCCGGTCAGCACACCCGCGGCCTCCTCGGCGGCGAGTGGACCCCCATGACCGCTGCCGACATGGAGCGCCTCCACGCCCGTCCCGTCCCCACCCAGCCCGGCGACGTCGTCTTCTTCGATTCCTATACTCCCCACGCCTCGGGCCCCAACCTCACTCCCGAGCCCCGGCGTGTCCTCTACATCACCTACAATCGCCTCGCCGCCGGCGACCACCGCGCCCGCTACTACGCCGACAAGCGCCAGAGCTTCCCCCCCGACATCGAGCGCGATCCCACCAAGACCTACACGTTTCGCGTGTAGCGCTCATGGAGTTCTTGATTCCGCCCGCGGATTCTGGTACTCAAAGTAGCCGTGGAACTCAAAAGATGACCCTCCGTCTGACCGTGTGGGTACTGGCTGTCGCGCTGGGCTTTCTGTCGATCGCCTCTCCCGCCTACGCCTATCTCGATCCCGGCACGGGAAGCATGCTCGTCTCGGCGGTGATCGGCGTGGCGGCAGCGGTGGGGCTGGCCCTGAAGATGTTCTGGTACCGGCTGATCGGCCTGTTTCGAGGCAAGAAAGGTGGCACCTCGCCGGGAACGGCGGACGGCGCCTCTCACGCGAAAGAGTAAGGCGCCCCACCCTCGCACGACCCCATGAAGGTGTGGCAGGACTGGCGCGAATACCGCCGCTTCCAGAAGCTTCCCTCGCGCGACCGCAACATCGTCTTCTACTCGGAGACCCACCAGGACTGGCATCATCTCCAGCCCCTGATTGATTTCCTGATCCATTCGCTCGGGCGCAGGGTGTGCCACATCACCTCGGAGCCCATGGTGCCGCTGCCCCGGCCGTCCGCCGCAGGCCTTCACACGTTCCGCATCCGCTCGAGCGTGCTGTCCACCTGGCTCTTCCAGACCCTCAAGGCCGACGTGATGGTCCTCACCATGCTCGACCTCCACAACTTCCAGCTCAAGCGATCGATTCATCCCGTGCACTATTGCTACGTGTTCCACAGCATGGGCAGCACGCACATGGTGGACCACGAGAATTCCTACGACCACTACGAGAGCCTGCTGTGCACGGGCCCGCATCACGTGGCGGAACTCCGCCGGCGCGAAGAGCTCAGGGGCCTCTCCCCCAAGCACATCTTCCCCTACGGCTATCCGCGACTCGAGCGCCTGGTCGAGGTGGCCGACGCTCACCGCAAGGATCCCGCCGCCCCCACCACGGTGCTCCTCGCGCCGACGTGGGGCGAGCAGTCGACTCTACACGTGTGCGGGGAGCCGCTCATCGCGGCATTGCTCGAGGCGGGCTGCCGCGTCATTCTCCGCCCGCACTATCAGACGGCGCGGCTCGCCCCCCGCCTCGTCGAGGGCCTGGTGACCCGGTTCAAGACTCACCCGGAGTTCCGTCACGTGGACCGGATGGAGGAGAGCGCATCCCTCTTCGAATCCGATCTCCTGATCAGCGACTGGTCGGCCATGGCCATCGAGTACGCGCTCGGCTTCGGCAAGCCGGTGCTCTTTGTCGACGTCCCGCCCCGGGTGCGGAATCCCAAGTACGAGGAGCTCGGTCTGGAGCCGATGGAGATGCGGATCCGCCGCGAGCTCGGCGCCATCCTGCCGCTCGATCGCGTGGCCGAGGCCCCGGGCTACGTGGCGAAACTCGTGAGTGGCGGACCGGAGTTCCGCGAGCGATGCGTGGGCCTCCGCGAAGCGTGGACGTTCAATTTCGGCCGGAGCGTGGAGGCGGGGGCGCGGGAGATCGCCCGGATCGCCACTGAGCAGGAGGGCATCGGCTCGCGGGGGACTCCCGTCCGGGCGGGGCGCCCGCCGGGCGCGCGGTAGTGGCCGCCCGCCGGCGGCTGCTCCGCTGGGCGAGCTGGTTCGCCCTCGTCAATGCGGGCGTGCTCGCCCTCGTCGGTCTCCGCTACCTCTGGTACTACGCCTCCGTCGGCCCCTCGGTGGCCTGGGTCTACGCCCTGGCCGCCTTCGTGGGGCAGATGGCCGTCTTCGCCTTCATCCCGCTGCTTCTGCTCTTTCCCGTCATCCTCCTCATTCCGTGGCCGCGTCTCATCGTGCCCCTCGGCGTCTGCCTCGGCAGCACCGTCTTGAGCTTTCTCGTGCTCGACAGCCTCCTCTTCGCCGACAACCGCTATCACCTGAGCGTGCTCACCGTCAGCCTCCTCGCGCCGCAGACGTGGGCGTTCCTCGCCGTCTATTTCGTCATGGCGCTGGCCATCGAGGCCATGCTCGCCCTCTGGGTGTGGAGGCGCACCGAGGAGGCGCCGCGGCATCGGATCGCGCGCTACCTGACCATCGGCATCGTGGTCTGCTTCGTGGCCAGCCATCTCGTCCACCTCTGGGCGGAGGCGAACTACTACGTGCCCGTCACCTCGTTCACGCGATATCTGCCTCTTTATTTCCCGCTCAAGGACTCGCGCAAGCTGGCCCGGCTCGGCCTCGTCGATCAGGCTCGCGCACGCGAGCGCAACCTCGTGGCCGCCCTCGGCCGGCCCCCGGCCGGCGAGCTGCGCTACCCGAGGGCGCCGCTCAGCTGCGAGCCGCGCCGGCCCCTCCTCAACGTGCTTCTCGTCGTGGTCGACGCCATGCGCGCCGACTCGCTCGCTCCCGCTCTCGCTCCCCACATGGCCGGGTTCGCCGAGAAGGCCATACGCTTCGATGGCCACGCGAGCGGCGGCAACTCGTCGCGGGCGGGCATGTTCTCGATCTTCTATGGCCTGCCCGCCAGCTACTGGGACGCCTTCGCCGACGATCACCGGCCGCCCGTGATCATGGATCTCTTCCGGACGTACGGGTACCAGCTCGGCCTCTTCGCGAGCTCTCCCGTCCACAGCTGGGTGGTCGGGCTCGACCGCACCGCTCTTGCCCGCGTGCCCAACCTGCGTCAGGAGACGACGTCGCCCTATCCGGGATCGAGCGGGAGAGACCGTACCCTCACCGACGAGTGGCTCCAGTGGCTCGATGGCCGGGACCCCTCACGCCCCTTCTTCGGCTTTCTCTACTACGACGCCGTCGCCGCCAACCAGCCGATCCCCGACCTGCCGACGCCTCCCCTTCCCGCGGATGCCCCGGAGCAGGCGCGGAGATACGCGCGCTACCTGACCAACGTCCGCTACGTGGACACGCTGGTGGGGCGGGTCCTCGACGACCTGGAGCGCCGGAGGCTCCTCGAGAACACCGTGGTCATCCTCACCTCCGATCACGGCACGGAGTTCAACGAGAACGGGCAGGGCTTCACCGGGCACGGCACCTCGTTCAGCGCGTATCAGGTGCGCACGCCTTTCGTGCTGCGCTGGCCCGGGCGGCCGCCCGCCCGGATCTCCCGACGCACCTCGCACAATGACCTCGCGCCCACTCTCCTCACCGAGCTCTTCGGCTGCACCAATCCTCCCGCCGACTATGCGAGCGGACAGAGCCTCTTCTCCGACGGGCAGTGGGAGTGGCTGATCACCCTCAGCCACAACGACTTCGCCCTCCTCGAGCCCGATCAGGTCACCATCGTCTACCCGTCGGGCAACGAGGTTCGCGACCAGAACTATCGCCTGATCCAGCACCCCCGGCTCTCGCGCGACAAGCTGCGGGCGGCCATGCAGGAGATAAGTCGGTTCTTCAACTAGCGGCGACTGCACTGCTCCTGCTCATCTGCGCCGGCGTCCCGCCCGTCTCGGCGCAAGAGGTCGCGCGGGACCGGGTCCGCGTCACGACCAACCAACTCGATCTCGTCTTCTCCCTTGATGGCGCGAGCCCGGTGATCTGGCGCGCCTGCCATCCCTCCTGCTCATCGACCGGCGCGGGGTCGACCTCGGTAAGCTTCACGGGCGAGCAGGATCCGCCACAGGCGCGCCTCGAGCTGCGCGATCCCGTGACGGGAGTCGACCTGGCGCGGCTGCGTTTCACCGCCGAGCTCACGGAGGATTCTCGCGCGCGCACCGCGACCTTCGAGGCGGATTTGCCCGGCCACGGTGTCCGCCTCGTCAAGCGGTTCGCCGTCTCCAGGGACGGCTACGAAGTGGTGCTCACGGTGCGCCTGGTGGGAGCGAATGCCGCCGCGTTCATGGCGGGGCGCCGGCTCGATCTGGAGCTCGGGGCGGGCCGTGGCCTCTTCCCACCCGCCGCCCCGGGATTCGCGGCCATGCTCGATCGCGTGCATCGGGTGCTCGTGGGCCCGGACGGCGTGCGCGCCCTCGGCGACGAGAGCGGGAAGGTGACGCCGTTCAGGCTGGGGGAATGGGGGGGAATTCGCAGCCGCTTCTGGGCCATCCTCGTCCAGGCCGACGGCGCCGGCTCGCTTCAGCCGCGACCCGGCGAGGGCCTCACCCTCGCCCCCGCGTCCGAGCCGGGGCGCCTGACCTGGCGCTACACGTTCTACTCGGGACCCGTGGAGCCCCGCGCCCTGGCTGCCGCCGATCCCGAGCTGGGCCGGTTGTTCCTGTCCGGGCTCTGGTTCTGGCTCCGCGCGCTGAGCGTCGGGCTGCTCTATCTCCTGCGCGGGCTCACCACGATCGTGGGCAATCATGGCGTGGCCATCATCGCCCTCGCCGTCTGCGTCAAGCTCCTGCTCTTCCCCCTGACCAAGATCGCGGAGCGCCTGCAGGAGCAGGTCAACGCGACCCAGGCCCGGCTTCAGCCCGGCCTCGACGCCATCAACGCCGCCCACCGGGGAGAGGAGCGCGCGCGTCGCACCCTCGCTCTCTATCGCGAGGCGGGGGTGCATCCGTTCTATACGCTGCGGAGCCTCGCCGGCTTCCTCATCCAGCTGCCCGTGTTCATCGCGGTCTTCGACATGCTCGCGGAGGACTTCGATCTCCACGGCGTGAGGTTTCTCTGGATACGTGACCTGGCCCGGCCGGACGAGCTGTGGCGGCTGCCCGCGTGCCTGCCCTTCTTCGGCTGCCATCTCAACCTGCTGCCCGTCCTGATGAGCAGCATCTCGATCGGCGCGGTGCTGCAGGCCCGCTCCGCCCACCTCACCCCGCCCCTCGTGCGCAGGCAGCGGAGAAACCTCACGGCCATGGCCCTGGGCTTCTTCCTGCTCTTCTACACCTTTCCCGCCAGCATGGTGCTGTACTGGACGTCCACGAACTCCGTCCAGCTCGTGACTCAGGAGTGGGGACGGCTGAGGCGTCGCTTCCGGCCAACCGGGACGAACCCGCCCGGTTGAGGCGGGCCGCAGCGCCTAGCTCTCGAGGATTTCCGGAAACTCCTTGATGATGCGGTGCGGGTGCACCGCGGCGTCCGCGGGCAGTCCGGTTCGCTCGCGGTCGATCCAGACGCCGCGCATCCCCAGCCGCTGCGGCGCCGCCACGTCCCACTCGAAATGATCGCCCACCATCCACGCCTCGCGCGCGGGAACGCCCAGGCGCTCGAGCACGTGGCGGTACACCGCCTCCTCCGGCTTGCCCGCCCCGAACTCGCCCTCGATCTGAATCACGTCGAAGAAGCGGGCGAGATCGTAGCGCTCGATCTTGCGGCGCTGCTGCGTCTTGTCCCCGTTGGTGACGAGGGCCATGGTCACCCCGCGCTCGCGCAGGCGGCCGAGCGTCTCCACCGTGCCGGGGAAGAGGCACATCACCTCCCAGCGGCGCGCCGCAAAGTCCTCGGCGATGGCCGCGGCCAGGGCCTCGTTCGGAGTTCCCAGTCGCTCGAAGCCGTGGGCGACGATCTTGGTCCAGGCTCCCAGCATGTTGACGCGCTCACGCCGGTGGCGCTCCGGATCGTCCCAGAACCAGCGACGCGCCGCGCGGACGGACTCGACCAGGGACGCCGCGTCCATCCCCGCCGGCGCGATGGTCCGGCAGGCCTCCGTCCAGCAGTCGTCCACGCCGCCCGAGTAATCGAGGAGGGTGTCGTCGAGGTCCACGAGGAGCGTCTTCATGCCTCGACCGGGCTCTCCTCCGTGGGCGCGGAAAAGGGCGGCAGCTCGGGACGACACACCGCCCGGAAGTTGCACCAGCGGCAGATGCGCGTTTCCTCCGTCTTCTCGAAGTTCGCCTCTTCCGCGAGGTTCCGCTCGGGGTCTTTCAGGTACGCCTTCATGGAGCGGACGGAGAGCCGGATGTGGTCGCGCACCCGGTCGAGGCTCACCTCGTCCCACGGATGCGCGGTGACCTTGCCCTCCCGCAGATTGACCTCGAGGAGATCCACCCGCGCGAGCTCCACGTGCAGCACCTCGAGGGCGTACATGGCATAGCCGCCCAGCTGCAGGCTCGCGCCCTCGCCATTGCCGCCCGTCTTCCAGTCCACGAGCTGCAGACGATCCGCCTGGTTCCAGTAGCCGAAGTCCGGCGCGGAGAAGAGGCGCGTGCCCTCGAAGGCAAAGGAGCCGAGGTCCTCGATGAACGACCAGCGCTCGGGGGGCGTCCGCTTGATGTCGTCCAGGAGGGGCAGGCGGTGGAAGTTGCGCAGGCAGCGAACGATGTGGTCGCGGAGGGCCTGCCACTCCGCATCGCGGATGGGCACGGCGTACTCGTGCTCGAAGAGCCCGGTGCGCTTCGGCTGCTCGCGGTAGATGCCGTCGCGGGAGCCGCGCCACTCCAGGCGCATCTGGCGCACGGTGTCCTCGATGAGCGCCGCCTCCGACAGGGCGTGACCGTCGCGCATGGCGAGCAGCGCCCGCTCGATCGTCTCGTGGACGAGGCGCCCCGCCCACATCTGGCGGGTGCCCAGCTTCTTGAGCACATAGAGCCGGCGCACGAGGGGGTGGGCGTCGGCGTCCCAGCCGCCCCACGCGCCGTAGTACTGGTAGTAGTAGCGGCGCCGGCACTCCTTGAAGACGTTGTCCCGGGTGCGGGACCAGGAGAATTCGTTGACGAGGTCGGCCACGCTCTGAGTCTATCAGGTCGCTCGCGAAGCGGGATTGGATTGACAGTCGCCCAGGGTCAACCTAGACTCCAGTCCGCGACCCCACCGGCCGCGACCCCACCGGTCGAGGCAAAAACACGCCGCCGCGGCGGCAAGGAGACATCCACATGAACGACCAGACCTCGGGACTGACGCGCCGGGACGTGATCAAGGTGGGAACCGCGGCCAGCCTCGCCGGCTACGCGGTTGGGGTGGAGAAGGTGCTGGCCCAGGCGATAAAGACCGACACCGCCGGCATCACGGCCGGCGACGCCGAGGTTGCCATCGGCAGCTACAACATGCCGGTGTACGAGGCGCGGCCCGCTTCGGGCGGCCCCGCCCCCATCGTCGTCTGCATCTCGGAGATCTGGGGCGTGCATGAATGGGTGCGCGACGTGACCCGGCGCTTCGCCAAGGCCGGCTACTACGCCGTCGCCCCCGAGCTCTTCAAGCGTGAAGGCGGGGTGGGCCAGATCCCCAATGTCCAGGACATCCTCAAGATCGTCCTCGCCGTGCCGCGCAAGCAGGTGCTGGGCGACGTGGCGGCCACCGTGGACTGGGCCAAGAAGCGGCCCGGCGCCCGCGCCGACCGCGTCGGCGTCACCGGTCACTGCTGGGGCGGCTCCACGGTCTATCAGGTCGCCGCGACCAATCCGGACATGAAGGCGGGAGTGGTGTGGTACGGACCGCCCGCACGTCCCTATCCCGACCAGCCGAACCCCGTCACGGGCTTCGACGTGGCCAAGGACATCAAGATCCCCATGCTCGGCCTCTTCGGGGAGACCGACACCGGCCCCTCCCCCGCCGATGCCCGGAAGATGTTCGACATGCTGAAGCAGGTCAATCCCGCCGATGAGATCGTGATCTATCCGGGCGCCGGCCACGGCTTCTTCGCCGACTACCGGCCCTCGTACAACGCGACGGCGGCCGCCGATGCCTGGAAGCGCTGCACCGGCTGGTTCGACAAGTACCTCAAGGCCTGAGCGGGCCGCTCAGAGGAGGCCGCATGCCATTCGTCAACATTCGCATCTATGAAGGCTGGGGCAAGGAGCGGAAGGACGAGATCGCCAAGCGCGTGACCGGCGCCATCACCGACGTGACCGGTCTGCCCAAGGAAGCAGTGTGGGTGGTGATCGAGGAGGTCAAGCCCAACGACTGGTATGCGGCGGGCAAGCCGGGGGAGCCGATCAAGAAGTGACGGTGGAGATTCGCGACCCACGCTTCACGTCCGTCGTGGGCCCGAAGGTCGACTTCGAGAAGATCGCCGGCGACTGTCTCTTCACGGAGGGACCGCTCTGGCATCCTTCGGGCAGGTACCTCTTGTGGAGCGACATGCCGGGCGACCACCTCCGGCGCTGGTCGGCGAAGGACGGGGTGACGACGTTTCGCAAGCCGTGCAACAAGTCCAACGGCCTCACCTGGGACCGGCAGGGCTGTCTCCTCGTCTGCGAGCACGCCTCGAGCCAGGTGTCGCGCACCGAGCCGGACGGCCGCATCATCGCGGTGGCCACGCACTACGAAGGCAAGCAGCTCAACAGTCCCAACGACATCGTGTGCGCGGCCGACGGCGGCATCTACTTCAGCGACCCGCCGTACGGCCGCGCGGAATTTTACGGAGTGAAGCGCGATCAGGAGCTGCCGTTCCAGGGAGTGTTCCGCGCGGGCAGTGATCCCAAGCGCCCGACCCTCCTCGTGGAGGATTTCGACCGGCCCAATGGTCTCTGCTTCTCGCTCGACGGCCGGCGGCTCTTCGTCAACGACACGGCCCGCCAGCACATTCGCCGCTTCGAGGTGAAGCCGGACGGCGGGCTGACGGGAGGCAACGTGTGGGCCGAGACGAAGGGCGAGGGAGCGGGCGCTCCCGACGGCATGAAGATCGATTCTGCGGGCAACGTGTACTGCACCGGGCCCGGTGGCATTCACGTCTTCACTCCCGAGGGGCTCTGCCTCGGCGTGGTGCGCGTGCCCGAGCGCACGGCCAACTTCGCCTGGGGTGATGACGACTGCCGAAGTCTCTACATCACCGCGTCCACGTCCGTGTACCGGATCCGGACCCTGGTGCCCGGATTGCCCGCTCTCTAGAGCAGCGGCCGACCATGCGCCTCTACCTCAAGAACCTCCGCCTCATAGACGGCACAGGTGCGCCGGCCCGGGCCGGTGCCGCGCTGATCATCGAGGGGGACACCCTCGTCCACGTGGGACCGCTCGCGGCCACCGATGAGCCCCGAGGCTCCGACGTGGAGACGATGGACCTGGACGGACGGACGGTCATCCCCGGGCTGGTCGAGGCGCATATCCATCTCTCGTACAACCACGTCAAGGTCATCGCCGACCTCGACCTGAACTGTCCACCCGAATACTCGACCCTCAAGGCAGCCCGGAACGCGGAGCTGGCCCTCGCTTGCGGCTACACGGCGGCACGCTCGGCGGGGGCGGTGCACCGCATCGATGCGGCCCTGAAGCAGGCCATCAACGAGGGGCTCTATCCCGGGCCGCGGCTCCTCGCGGCCAGCCGGGACATCTGCGCCACCGGTGGCATGGCCGACTGGAATCCCTCCTACCTCAAGCTCGGCATGGAAGGGCTGGCTCTCATCGCGGACGGGCCGGACGAGGTCCGCGCCGCCGTGCGCCGGTCCATCAAGGACGGCGCCGATGTGGTGAAGTGCTATGTGGGCGGCGACGCGCTCCTGCCCCATACGCCCATCGGGGACTGTACCTATACGCTGGCCGAGGTGGTGGCCCTGGTGGACGAGTCCCACATGCGCGGACGGATGACGGCGGCCCATGTCCGGGGGCAGCGATCGAGCCGGGTCGCCGCCGAGGCCGGCGTGGACTCCCTCGAGCACGCGACCTATGCGGACGACGAGACGCTCGGGCTCATTGCCGACCGGGGGCTCACCCTCGTCCCCGGGCTGCGGTATCTCTACTCCATCCTCGAGAACGGGCCCGCCTTCGGCATCGGCGAGGAGATCATCGGTCCGAGCGGGCTCCGCGACGAGATCAAGCAGGCGGCCGACACCTACCGACGCGCCAAGGATCTCGGCATCCGCATGTGCCCGGGCGGCGACTTCGGGTTCGCCTGGAACCCGCACGGCGAGTACGCGAAGGACATCCAGGTGTTCGTGGACGTGATCGGGTACTCGCCGCTCGAGGCCATCAGTTGCGCCACCCGGAACGGGGCCGAGCTGATGCGGATGGCCGATCGGATCGGCACCCTCCAGCCGGGAAAGCTCGCGGACCTCGTCGTGGTCGATGGCGACCCGTTGCGGGACATCAGCGTGCTACAGGACCGCCCCCGCCTGTCCGTGATGCAGGGCGGGCGCTTCGTGACCAGGAACTTCTAAAGGAGGCTCCACATGATGATTCGCGCACTGACAGTGCTGTTGGCCGCGATCCTCGCCTGGCCTCTGGCCGCCGAGGCCCAGAAGCCGATCAAGGTCGGCATGCCCATTCCCCTCTCGGGGCCGCCCGCGCTGTTCGGCGAGCCCGCCTCCAAGGGGGCGCAGATGTACGTGGAAGAGATCAATGCCAAGGGCGGGGTCCTCGGCCGAAAGATCGAGCTGGTCATCCGCGACTCCAAGGCCGACGCCAACGAGGCGGTGCGGGTGGCGCGCGAGCTGATCCTCAAGGAGAACGTGGACTTCCTGGTGGGCACGCTCACCTCCGCGGAAGGGCCGGCCGTCTCCGTGGTGGCCAAGGAGAACAAGATCGTCTTCATCGCGCCCATTCCCAAGACGGATCAGCTCACCGCCGCAGACAAGCTCCATCCCTACGTCTTCCGGGTGGCCGCCAACACCACCATGGAAGGGCGGAGCGCGGCGGAGATCGTGGCCAAGTGGCCCGTGACCAAGGTCGCCACCATCGCCTTCGACTACGCCTACGGCCAGGACGTGACCAAGGCCTTCGTGGAGCACATCAAGAAGATCAAGCCGAGCGTGGAGATCGTGGACCAGCAGTGGCCGAAGCTCGGCGAGCAGGACTACAACCCGTTCATCAACGCCCAGATGGCCAAGAAGCCCGAGGCGGTGGTGTCGTCCATCTGGGGCGGCTTCTTTGTCACCTACTCCAAGCAGGCCAAGGCCCTCGGCTTCTTCGACGCCGTCAAGTACAACTTCATCGGCCTCGGCGAGGCGGGCTCGCCCGAGACGACCAAGTCCATGGGCGCCGACTATCCCGTGGGCATCTGGGGGAATTCCTACGACGCCTTCTACTGGGACGAGTCCTCGCCTGCCCATCGCGAGTACACCGCGCGGATCTCCAAGTTCCTCAAGGACGAGTATCCGTCGTCGTGGGCCGTGCAGGGATACATCGGCATGCAGTTCCTCGTGGAGGCGATCAAGAAGGCGAACAGTGTGGAGTCCGACAAGGTCTCCAAGGCCCTCCTCGGCCTGAGCGTGGACACGCCGGTGGGCAAGCTGACCATCCGCGAGAAGGATCATCAGGCCAACCGCGGCCAGCTCTACGGCAAGACGGTCAAGGACGCCAAGTATCCCTTCCCGATCATGAAGCCCGTGACGTACGTCGATCCGACGAAGTTCATGGACTAGCGATCTCCCCCTCACCCTGCCCTCTCCCCTGAGGGGAGAGGGTTCATGATTCCCTCTCCCCGTC
>DASYQB010000005.1:0-19112 GCA_036005985.1 Candidatus Methylomirabilota bacterium
CTCGTGCTGTCGTCGCTCATCGTGTTCGGCTTGATGCGGGTGATGCCCGGCGACGCCCTGACCGCCCTCATGGGGGAGTCGGGCAATGTCAGCCCCAAGGAGCTGCAGAAGCTGCGCAAGGATCTGGGGCTCGACCTTCCCTACTACCAGCAGTACCTCCTCTGGGCGTGGCAGATGCTGAGCCTCAACCCGGGTGACTCCATCTTCACCAACGAGCCCATCGCGGTGGCCCTCAAGAAGTCCATCCCCGTCACCATCGAGCTGGCCGTGCTCGCCCTCATCCTCGGCCTCGTCATCGCCATTCCCATCGGGGTACTCTCGGCCACCCGGCAGGACACGAGCTCGGACTACGCGGGGAGAGTGGCGGCCATCACGGGTCTCTCCATGCCCGATTTCTGGCTGGGCACGCTCGTCATCACCTTCGCGGCCATCTGGTTTCGCTGGATCCCTCCCCTGGGCTACGCCAGCCTGTGGGACAATCCGTGGACGAACCTCCAGCAGTTCCTCCTTCCCGCCGCCGTGCTCGGCTTTCGCCTCTCCGCCGCCACCATGCGCATGACGCGCTCCACCTTGCTCGAGGTGCTGCGCGAGGACTACGTGCGCACGGCGTGGGCCAAGGGGCTGGGTGAGCGCATCATCATCTACAAGCACGCCCTGAAGAACGCGATGATTCCCGTGATCACGCTGGTGGGTGGACAGTTCGGCACGCTCCTCGCGGGCACGGTGATCGTGGAGACGATCTTCGCCCTCCCCGGCATGGGCCGCCTGACCGTGGAGGCCATCCTGTTCCGCGACTATCCCATCGTGCAGACCAACGTGATGCTGGTCGCGGTGACCCTCGTCACCCTGAACCTGCTCGTCGATCTGACCTACGCCTGGCTGGATCCGCGGATCCGCTACCAGTAGGGAGACACGACCCCATGGCTCTCGCGACCGCGCCCGCGCAGCCCTTCGACGAGCCCATCCTTGCCCAGATCACCCGGGGACGGGCGCTGTGGACGGTGATCAAGCGCAAGCCCCTGGGCATGGTGTCGGCCGCCCTCATCCTCGCCGTGGTGCTCACCGCGATCTTCGCCAATGTGCTCGCGCCCTACGATCCCCTCTCCGCCCAGCCCGAGATACGGCTGGCCCCGCCGAGCTGGGCTCATCCTTTTGGCACGGACGATATCGGGCGTGACGTGCTGAGCCGCGTGATCTACGGAAGCCGCATCTCGCTGTGGGTCGGCTTGCTCGCCGTGGGCATCGGGACGTGCGTGGGTATGGTGGTCGGTCTCGTCTCGGGCTACTGGGAAGGGCGTCTGGATCTCGTCCTCCAGCGGCTCATGGACGCCATGATGACCATTCCCGGGCTCATCCTCGCCCTCGCCATCGTGTCCGTGCTCACCCCCAGCACGACCAACGCCATGCTCGCCATCGCCATGGTCATCATTCCGGGCAATTCCCGGGTGGTGCGGGGGGCGGTGCTCTCCGCTAAGCAGAACCGCTTCGTGGAAGCGGCGCAGGCCATCGGCTGCAAGGATTTCCGGATCATCGCCACCCACATCCTGCCCAACGTGACCGCGCCCATCCTCATCCTCGCCTCCATCTGGCTCGGCAACGCCATCCTCATCGAGGCCTCGCTGAGCTTTCTCGGCGTGGGCACACAGCCGCCCACGCCGTCGTGGGGCTTGATGTTGTCCAGCACGGGTCGCGCGTTCATGGAGCAGGCGCCCTGGCTCGCCATCTTCCCCGGCCTGGCCATCAGCCTGTCCGTCTTCGGCTTCAACCTCTTCGGCGACACGCTGCGCGACGCCTGGGATCCCAAACTCCGCCGCAACGGCTGAGGCGCGCCGCTCTACTTCCCCTTGAGCGCCACGTCCTCGTAGGGCGCCGAATACGCGTGGCCGGAGATGAGGCCCAGGCCCGATTCCTGGACGCGTGGTCCCACCCCGTTCAGGAAGGCCAGCTCCCAGATGGGCGCGTAGACGACCTTCTCGTGGATGAGCTGCTGCATCCGGTGGAGGACGGCTTCGCGGCGCTTCCGGTCCATCTCTCCCGCCTGCTCCTGGAACAGGCCGTCGAGATCGGGATAGCTGCCGTAGACGTAGGCCCCACCATTGACCACGAAGGCCTCGAGCCGCGTGGCGGCATTGCCGAAGGCTCCGCTCGATCCCTGGATGAGGTTCTTGAACTTCTTCTCCGAGTAGCCGCTGAAGAAGGCCGCGCGCTCGAGGGGGCGGAGCTTCACGCGGATGCCCACGGCCTGCAGGTTGTTGGCCACTGCCTCGCCGAGATTGGCGTAGGAGGAATCGCAGAAGTACTCCCCGGCCTCGAAGCCGTTGGGATACCCCGCCTCGGCGAGAAGCTGCTTGGCCCGCGCGGCATTGAACACGGGCGGCGGGGGCGGCCAGAAAAAGTCGAACGTGCTTGGAATGATGCTGCCGCTGAGCCGGGAGTGCCCGAGGGTCAGGGCCTGGTTGATGGAGGGGCGGTCGATGGCCAGGCTGGTGGCGAGACGGAGCCGGCGATCGTGCCACGGCGACTTGCTGTCCCACTGGTCGGGGAAGTACACCCAGAACGTGCCCTGGATCACCGCGGGCTTGAGGGCGAGGCCAGGCGTCCGCTGAAGCTCCTCGGCGAGTTCGCCGCGCACGGAGTACACGATGTCCACCTCGCCGCGCTTGAGGGCGGCCAGCCGCGTGGCCTCGTCGGAGATCACCCGGAAGACCAGCCGCTTGACGGCGGGAGTCTTCCGCCAGTACTGGTCGAAGGCCTCCACCACCAACTCGACTCCCGGCGTGAACGACACGAACTTGTAGGGGCCGGCGCCCACCGGCGCCTTCTTGAACCCTTCGTCGCCCACTTTCTCCACGTACTTCTTGGGAACGATCCAGCCCGCGCCGGTGGCGCTCGCGTAGAACGTCAGGAAGTCGGGCCACGGCTGCTTCAGGCGGAAGCGCACGCGAGAGGGATCGGGCGCGTCGACCGCCGCCACCCGCTCCTTGAGAGTTCGCGAAGCGGTGCCGCGGTAGCGCTCGAAGGAGAACTTCACGTCCTCGGCGGTGACGGGATCGCCGTTGTGGAAGCGCGCGCCCTTGCGCACCACGAACTCGTAGACGAGGCCGTCCTTGGACACGGACCACGACTCGGCGAGGCTCGGCGCCGTGGACTGCCCGGGCATGGGCTTGACCATGGCGTCGTGCAGCGCGTAGAGCACCATGAACGGCGTGATCATGCCCGGCGTCTCGGCGGGATCGAACCAGGTCGGCGCGAGCGACACGTGCACGCCCCACACGAGCTGGCCTTCTGGAGCGGCCAGTCCCCCGGTGGGAGCTCCCACGAGGGCGAGCACGAGGACGGTGGCGATCAGAACGAGCGCACGTCGAGAGGTCATGGGACACCCCTCCTTCCGATCCGGTGGCGCTGCCTAGGTCGTCGTGGCGGGAATACTGCCAGACGGCCCCAGGCAGGTCAAACCGCGCGCCGCGCTTCGCGCTAGCGGAGAGCGGGCGCGACCATCGTGCCGCTGGAGCGGGCGCCCCCGCCCGCCATGGGCAGAGGGAGCAGAGCCACGGGCACCCTGGAGGCGATGGCCGCCCGCCGGAGCAGCCACGCGCGAAGACGGCTCCCCGCTCCCGACGCGAGCGGCGTGGCGAGGGCGACGAGATCCGGCTCGAAGACATCGACCTCCCGCCGAAGCTCCACGCGTGGACGGCCGAACCGGATCACCATCTCGACCGGCACGCCTTCCATCTCGGCCGTCATGGCCTGCAGCCGCACCTCGGCCTGGGCGGCGAGCCGATCCATCTCGCGCCCGGTGTCGGACACCACGCGATCCTGATGGTCCACTCGAGGCGGAGGCAGCGGCATCAGACAGGCGAGCCGGATCATTCCGTCGGTCTTCCGGGCGATGCGCGCCGCGCTGATCGCCGCGCGGGCGTAGTCAGCCGTCACGTTCGACACGATGGGAACGAGAATCCGCTTCGCCATGATCGATCCTCCTTCGCCCCGTCCGCTCGGGAGAGGGCAGCAAAAGAAAAGCGTCGTCGATATCGGCAAGCGACGACGCTTGATTGGCCTGCGTTGGCTCTCGTGACGGTAGGGACTGCAGGCTACGTGCCAGATAGGTCGGCATTCAGGCGAGACGACAAATCGCTCCGCGCCCGCTGCGAGTTAGCGCGGGCGTGCCTTCTTCTGCGGCAGTGACGGCGAGCGCGGACGGCGCTATGTGCGCAGGCACCGCACAGGCGAGCGGCTACTTCTTGATCAGGAGCGGAGCGCGCTCAATATTTCTCGGGAACGACCTTGTACGGATAGTCCGGCTCGCGGTAGCTGCCGCGCTCCTGGCGCTTGGGCAGCTTCACCTTCGCGCGCGGAACTTTCTCGTAGTCGATGCTCTTGAGCAGGTGGCGGATCACGTTGAGCCGCGCGCGCCGCTTGTCATCCGATCGCGCGACGTACCACGGGGCCCACGCGGTATCGGTGGCCGTGAACATGTCGTCGCGCGCCCGTGAGTAGTCGTACCAGCGGCTGTAGGATTTCAGATCCATTCCAGAGAGCTTCCACGTCTTGCGTCCGTCGTCGATGCGCCCCTCCAGCCGTCGCGTCTGCTCCTCCGGGCTCACCTCGAGCCAATACTTGAGCAGGTGGATGCCGGAGGCGACGATCTGCTTCTCGAAGCCGGGCACGATATCGAGGAACGCCTTCACCTGCTCGGCGGTACAGAAGCCCATGACCCGCTCGACGCCCGCGCGGTTGTACCAGCTCCGGTCGAAGATGACCACCTCGCCCCCCGCGGGGAGATGCGGAATATAGCGCTGCGCGTACATCTGCGACTTTTCCCGCTCGGTGGGCGCGGCCAGCGCCACCACCCGGAACACGCGAGGGCTCACGCGCTCGGTGATCGCCTTGATCACCCCGCCCTTGCCCGCGCCGTCCCGACCCTCGAACACGATGCACACCTTGAGCCCCTTGGCCTTCACCCACTCCTGGAGATGGACGAGCTCGACGTGGAGCTTGTCCAGTTCCTTCTCGTAGTCTTTCCGCTTCATCCTGTCCTTCGTCTTCCCTGCCTGCTTGTCACGCGCCATGGATTCTCTCCTTGGACGCGGAAGGCTGGGCGATGCCTCCGCGCGGCGCCCCGCCCGCGGTGGTGCCCCACAGCGCCTCGAAGCCATCCGGCAGCGGACGGCTGTTGGGCGGGGCGATCCACAGGCGCAGCAAGAGGCGGTCGCGGTCGGGACCGTCGGCGTCCTCGTACGCGCTCCGCCCGTGGTAGATGACATGGTTGTTGAGGAGCTGGAGATCGCCCGCCCGCAGCTCCATGGTGAAGGCCAGCTCCTCGCAGACGGCGGCGTGGAGATCGAGCGCTTCGTTCTGGGCGTCGCTCAGCCGGGGCACGCCGGGCAGCTTCTGGGCCGCCTCCACGAAAGTTCGCGAGTACTGGGTGGTGAATTTTCCCTCGCGCGAGGCGAAGAGCGGCATGGCGTAGATTTCCCGCTCGCCCCCCGCTTCCTCGCCCTGGCGGCTCCGCCAGTAGTCCTGGCAGAGCAGGGCGTGGAGATCGGGACGCCGGGCCTGAATGGCCTTGGCCACGCTCACCGCGCTCACGATCTTGCTCGCGCCCCCCGCCCGCGCCGGGCGCACGCAGAGCAGGGTAACCACGTCGCAGCGGTCGGTGTGAAAACGTAGCGGCCCGCTCGAGCGCGCCTTGGAGCGCGACGACCGGCCGAGCGCGGGATCGGCCGATGCTTCCTTGACCTCGCCGTACAAGCGGTACTCGTCGCGCACCTCGCCGATGAGCTCGCCGCGCGCGTTCTGGTAGCGGGCACGGCCGAGATGGGCGCCCACGCCCCAGTAGAGGTTCTTCAAGCTCTCCAGAGGATAGCGGTCCACGGGAAATCCGCGCAGGAGCACGAAGCCCCGGCCGTCTTCTATTTCGTCGAGTACAGCCGAGAGGTCCCGGGAGAACGTCGGGAGAGGGAAATCGTCCCGGCCAAAGTCGGGCCAGCGGAGGCCGCGACGCTCGAGATGCTGGAGGGCGGCGTCCATCTCGTCGACGGCCCGCGGCGAGACGGGCACGATCCAGTCCGTCGACCGCGCCATGTCGCTCCCCTGCCACGCTTCCGGTCCCGCCATCGGCTCCACGTTCAGGGCACTCATGTCGCTCCTCTCTTCGAGTCTCCGAGAAACTCGCGGACGATCCGGAGGAACTCGTCCAGCCGGTCGTGGTGCAGCCAGTGCCCGGCCCGGTCGATGCCCACCACCTTCGCGTGGTGGAAAGGCTCCACGCGGCCATCCTCGGCGGGGTTGCCCGACTTGCTCTCCTTGCCATAGAGAAGCAGGGTGGGGCAGGCGATGCGGGACCACAGATAGGCAACGTCCCGGCGGCTCATGTCATACGGTGGCCACGCGCGCACGTAGTTGTCGAACTTCCAGCTGTAGGTGCCGTCCTCGTTCTGGTTGACTCCCTGGGCGGTGAGGTGACGGGCCTGCCCGGCCGTGAGATGCGGATTCTCCTCCTGCATGCGGCGGAAGGCCTCTTCGATGGAGCGATAGCGACGGGGGAGCCGGCCCGCGAGGGCGCGCTGCTCCTGGATCCACTCGTCCATGCGCTGGTCGATGGTCTTGCCCGCGAGCTCCGCCAGCATGCGGGTGGGGCCGAGCCCCTCGATGGCCACCAGCCTCGCCACCGATTCCGGATAGATGCCGGAATAGCGGAGGGCGATGTTGCCGCCGAGCGAGTGGGCGATGACGGTCACGGGAGCGAGGCCCTGCTGGTGGATGAGCTGGGCCAGATCGTAGAGGTAGCCGGCCATGGTGTAGCTGCCGTCCGGCGACCACTGGCTGTCGCCGTGCCCGCGCAAATCGGGGGCGATGATGTGCCACTGGTCCCGGAGCGCTTCCGCCGTCCAGTCCCAGTTCCGGCAATGGTCGCGCCCCCCGTGAAGGAGGAGGAGGGGAGGCTTGTCCGCATTGCCCCAGTCCACGTAGTGGAGGCGGAGGCGCTGGGAGAAGAAGCTGTGCGAGGTCGGGCCCGGCATACCCGGAGACAATATCACGGCCTCGCCGGGCCAGACTCGCCGGCTCGATCGTCGGCTAAACGGAACATTTGGCTAGAATGAGCGCATGAGCGAGGCCATCGTCGTGACGGAGAGGGTGCGCGTACCGTCCGGGGCGCTGACTATCCGCGCCGCCCGCGCGTCAGGTCCGGGGGGCCAGAACGTGAACAAGGTGGCGACCAAGATCGATCTCCGGGTCGACCTCGGCGGAATAGAAGGATTGTCCGAGGCCGCCCGCGCCCGCCTCCAGCTGCTCGCGGCCAATCGCCTGGACGCCGAAGGTCGGCTGGTGATGACGAGCCAGGCGACCCGGAACCAGGCGCGCAATCTCGAGGACGCGCGCGCCCGCGTCGCCGATCTGATCCGGTCCGCTCTGATCACGCCGCGCCGGCGCCGGCCCACGGGGCCCACCCTGGGAGCGCGCCGCCGGCGCCTCGACGACAAGAAACAGCGGGGCGCGGTGAAGCGGTGGCGCTCCCGGCCCGGCGACACCGACTGACCTAGAGGCTTTCTCCTCCCCAGCGCTCGCGCATCGCGAAGTCGGAGACCGGCATGCGCTTGAGCCTGGTCAGCATACGCACGGGCCGGCCGAGAGGCATGACGGCGCACACCGCGACGTGGCGAGGAATGCCGAGGAGCGCCTGGATCTTCGGCTCCTGGGCGGTGGCCAGGGTGGTGATGGTGCCGCCGAAGCCTTCGTGGCGAGCGGCCATGAGGACGTTCCACGCGAAGGGATAGACGGAGGCGCCGCTCACCACCCCGATGCGCGGGAGATCCTGGTCCACCGACGCCACGAACTTGAGATCGACGCAGATGACGAGAACCACGGGAGCGGTGGCGATGGGTTCGGTCAGGCGCGCGGGCGGCGGCGTGCGCTCGATGGTGGCGGCATCGACGCGCGGAGGATCGATGGTGTTCCACGGGTTCTCCCCGTTCTTCGCTTGGGCGGCATAGCGCTTGGCGGCTAACCCACTCAGATCGGCGAGGGCCCGCTTGGTGGCGGGATCGCGTACCACGATGACGCGCCAGCCCTGGCGATTGCCCCCGCTGGGAGCAAAGCGGGCGTGGTCGAGGATCTTGACGAGGGTGGCGTCGGGCAAGGGATCGCCGGTGAACTCGCGGGCGGCAAAGGTCGTTCGCATCACGTCGTAGAGCTCCATGGCTCGCCTCCAGGAGAAATGTGGGGTTCCGGGCAGAGGCAGTCTAGCGCACGGCGAGAGGGCGCGCGCAGGGGCCGCGGGTTAGGATACAGACCGCGGGTGCTTGTGGATCACGAACTCTCACGCAATCAAGAGGAGCCGGCGCGATGGGACTGCTCGATGGCAAGGTGGCGATCGTCACGGGAGGAGGCACGGGCATCGGCCGGGCGGTGTCGCTGGACTTGGCCCGCGCCGGCGCCAAGGTGGTGGTCAACGACTACGGAGTCAGCGTGGACGGGACCGATCCGTCGAGCGCCCCCGCCAACGAGGTGGTGGCGGCCATCCGGTCGGCGGGGGGCGAGGCCGTGGCGAGCCCAGAGAGCGTGGCCACCATGGCGGGCGGCCGCGGCCTGGTGGACCTCGCCCTCAAGGAATTCGGCGACCTCCACATCGTAGTGTGCTGTGCGGGCATTCTCCGCGAGCGCATGATCTTCAACATGTCGGAAGAGGAATGGGACGCGGTGATCGCCGTGCACTTGAAGGGGCACTTCACGGTGATGCAGCCGGCCACCCGCCACATGCGCGAGAAGAGATCCGGCAGCATCATCACCTTCACCTCGACCGCCGGCCTCGAAGGCAGCCCCGGCCAGCCGAACTACTCGGCAGCCAAGGAAGGCATCGTGGGGCTCACGCGCTCGACGGCCCTCGCCATGGCCCGCTACGGCGTCCGCTGCAACGCCATCTCCCCGACCGCGGACACCCGGATGACCCAGCGCCTGCCCGGCGAGCGCCGGGGTCTCGCCACCGCGACGCCGTCCGAAGCCATCGGTCCGGTGGCCACCTTCCTCGCGAGCGATCGCGCCGCGCACATCACGGGGCAGATCGTGGGCGTGCGCGGCACCGAGGTGACGATCTACTCACACCAGGCTCCCCTGCGCACCACCACCAGCGTCGAGCCGTGGTCTCCCGAGCGACTGGCCGACGTGTGGGACCGCGCCCTCGGCCAAGACCGACTCCGGCGCTTCGACGCCTTGCAGATCACGTGGCCGCTCAAGCCGGCGTGATCGGCCGGGCGGTTACGCCATGTAGAAACCGCCGTTCACGTGGATCAGCTCACCGGTGACCCAGCCTGATTCCGCCGAGGCGAGAAAGACCGCGACCTTCGCGATTTCCTCGGGCTGCGCGATGCGCCCGAGGGGAATCTCGCGGGCGCGCTCGGCGATCTGCTCCTCCGTGTTGCCGTAGCGAGGTTGCGCGGTGTCGGTGAGGCCGGGGGCGATGGCATTGACCCGGATGCCATGGGGAGCCAGGGCGAGGGCCATGGCCCGCGTGAGGCCTACCACCCCCGCCTTGCTGGAGGAGTAGTGCACGCCGCGAGGGTCGCCGCGCACCGCGGAGGACGAGATGTTGACGATGGCCCCCGGCCGCCCGGCCGCCACGAGCGCGCGCGCCACCGCCTGCGCGCAGAGAAAGCTGCCCTTGAGGTTGATGCCGAGCACGTGGTCCCACTCGCGCTCCGGCAATTCGAGAAATGACGCGCGGGGAAAGACGCCGGCGTTGTTGACGAGGACATCGGGCGGACCCAGGGCGTCCACCACCGTCTTGACCATGCCCTGGACGCTCGCCGTCTGCGACACGTCGCCCTGCACGGTGACGGCGCGGCGGCCGAGGCCGCGAATCTCCCCCGCTACCTTCTCCGCGGCCGCCGCATCGTCCAGGAAGTTGACGCCGACATCGGCGCCGTCACGCGCGAGGGCCACCGCGATGGCGCGACCGATACCCTGCTGGGCGCCCGTGACGAGCGCCACCTTGCCTTCGAGCCGCATGTGTCCTCCTCGATCCCGTGATCCGACAACCCGCGCGCAGTGTGCGTGCGCCGGGAAGGCAAGTCAAGGACGCGAAGCCAGAGACGCGGAGCTCGACCGCTACATTCCCCCGCCCCCACCCGCTCCGCCTCCGCCCATCTCGGGCATGTTTCCCACGTCGCTCACCGTGACCATGAGCGCACCTCCCTTTCCCGTCTGCTCCCACACCCGCACGCGAGCCTGAAAGGGAACCATGAGATAACCGTGAACCTTTCCTGCCGTGTCCCGGATCTCGTACACGACGGCGCCCGGCCGCATGCCCGCCTGATAGGTAGCGGCGGACGCGCCCCGTCCCTCCTCCACGGTGGGCACGTCGAGGGTGACGGATGCGGCGTCGGTCTCGAAGAGGACCGCGTCGTACTTCTGCCCGGTGGCGGGGTGCTCGGAAACTCTGACGTGGTACGTCCCGCCCGGCACGCCGTCAACCCGTGCGGGCAAGAGCGACGAGGACTGGCCGGCACAGCCCACGAAGCAGGCGAGACAGCCGGCGATCCCCAACCACCCAGCGAGCCGCGGGAAGCGGATGTTCATGGCGCACCTCCTGCGCCCCTTGAACCGGGACGCCCGTCCGTTCGTTCCCGTCGCCTTTGACACGGATGCGTTCCGCGCCTAGACTCGCGTCACACGGCGAACCTCGTCACCACGGACACGCGCGAAAGGACCTCGCATGAAGATCGAGACCATCGACATCTACTGGGCCAAGCTCCCTCTCGCTTTCGTCTGGAAGACGTCCTATGCCGACCAGCACTACACCGACACCATTCTCGTGCGGATGGAGGGCGGTGGCCACTATGCGTGGGGAGAGAGCTGCCCGCCCTACATCCCCGGGTACTCCGCCGATCACACCGTAGCCACCTTTCACACCCTGCGCGAGCACATGGCGCCCAGGATCATCGGCCAGGACATCGGGTCGGCCGACGATCTCCTCGATCGCATCGCCTTCGTGAAGGGCAATCAGTTCGCCCGGGCCGCGCTCGAGATCACGTGGTGGGTGCTCGACGCCAAGCGGCGGGGGCTGCCCCTGCACCGGGCGCTCGGGGGCACGCGGGACCGGGTGGCGGTGGGGGCGGACTTCGGGGTGCAGGATTCGATCGACATCCTGCTCCAGAAAATACAGGGGGCCATCGACGAGGGCTTCCCGCGCATCAAGCTCAAGTTCCGCCCGGGATGGGATCTCTTCATGGTGGAAGCGGTGCGGTCCACCTTCCCCAACTTCACCTTCCACATCGACTGCAACGCTGCCTACTCCCCCGCCGACACCGACATGTTCAAGACGCTCGATCGCTACCATCTCGCCATGATCGAGCAGCCGCTGGCCGACGACGGCATGAGCCTGATCAATCACGCCGACCTGCAGCAGCGCATCGAGACGCCGGTGTGTCTCGACGAGAGCGCGCTGAGCCTCGCCCACGTGCAGGCGGCCATCCGGCTCGGGAGCTGCAGGGTGGTCAACATCAAGATGGCCCGGGTGGGCGGTCTCAGCGCGTCGCGGGACATTCAGGCCCTGTGCGCCGAGCACGACATTCCCTGCTGGGTCGGGGGCATGCTGGAGAGCGCGGTGGGCGGCGCCATCTGCGCTGAGCTGGCCACCCTGCCCAACTTCACCTATGCGGGCGACATCTTCCCCTCGTCCTACTTCTACACCAACGATGTCGGCAAGCCCGAGATCGTCCTGAGCGGCCGGGGCGAAGTGGCCACGTCCCGGGTGCCCGGGATCGCCCAGGAGCCGGACCCCGACCTCTTGAAGCGGTGGACGGCCGAGCACGTGTCGTTCCGCGCGTAGGAGGCAAGCATGAACATCGGGGTGGTGTTTCCCCAGGTGGAGATCGGGGAGGATCCGGCCGTGGTTCGCGACTATGCGCAGAAGGTGGAAGCACTGGGCTACACGCACATCCTCGTCTTCGACCACGTGCTCGGCGCCAACCCGGACCGCCCGGGCGGCTGGAAGGGTCCCTACACGCACCGGCATCTTTTCCACGAGCCCTTCGTTCTCTTCGGCTACCTCGCCGCGGTGACGGAGCGCGTGGAGCTGGTCACGGGCATCCTGATTCTTCCCCAGCGACAGACCGCGCTGGTGGCCAAGCAGGCGGCGGCGGTGGATGTCCTGTCGCGCGGCCGGCTCCGTCTCGGCGTGGGCGTGGGGTGGAACGCGGTGGAGTTCGAAGCGCTCGGCGAGGACTTCACCAACCGCGGCAAGCGCATCGAGGAGCAGATCGCGGTGATGCGTGAGCTATGGAGCAAGGGGCTCGTGACCTTTCAAGGGCAGTGGCACCGGATTACCGACGCGGGGATCAATCCCCTGCCCGTCCGGCGGTCCATCCCTGTGTGGATGGGCGGGGAGAGCGAGATCGTTCTCCACCGGGCGGCGCGGATCGCCGACGGATGGATGCCCCACTTCCGTCCGAGCGCGGAGGCCCAGGCCATCGTGGATCGGCTCCACCGCGAGATCAAGGCGGCAGGGCGCGATCCGTCCCGCTTCGGCATCGAGGGGCGCCTCGCCCTCGCCAATGTTCCGCCCGATAAGCGACGGCGGGAAATCGCGGCATGGCGGGCCATGCGGGGGATCACCCACCTCTGCGTGCACACGGTGGGTATGGGGCTGGGCTCACCTGGCGAGCACGTGAAAGTCCTCGAGCAGTTCAAGCAAGACGTGCTGGGCTAGGCGTCTCCCTCACACCGGCGTGTTCCAGAGGGCGATCTCCTTGTTGCGGCGATTGATCAGCCCCTGGACCACCTGGCCGTTGTCCATGTTCCAGCGCCGGAGCTGCGCGGGCACCTGATCGTACTGTCCCTGGTTCAGGAGCCGCAGCAACGTGCTGCCGCGGAAGGCGGTGTCACCCACGTTGAAAGTAAACGACACGAGGGCGTCGAACTGATTCTGGTTCAACGACACTTTGACCGTCTCGTTGATCACCGCTTCGCTCCCCGCGAGATCCTCGCCGAGAAGATCCCAGCATTGCTGCTCGGTGATGCCGTTCCGGTAGTCCAGGGCCTGTCCGCCGATGCTGATCTTTCCCGACGTTCGCTCCGATCGGGTGAGCAGGTGACCGATACCGATGGTGGGGGCGCCCCCCGAATCGAGATATTCGTGGGTCACCAGGCCTTCCCATTCCTTGAACAGATTCTTGCCGCGCTGGCCAACCTGCATCGCCATTTGTCACCTCCTGGGGCGCGCCCGGTTCACGGACGGCCACCCTCGCTTAGCTGCCGGGAGCCTTGGTGTTGACGGTGATGACCCTGATCAGCTTGTCCGCGCACGGTGCGTCCCGGTCCTTGCCTGCGCACACTCCGGCGAACCAGATCTGGCCGTCGCCCACCATCACGCCCTGCCAGTTCGCGAACAGTGTATCTGGCTCCTGGGCCTTCACGGCGCGAGCGACGTTGTCGTTGAAGACCTCGCGGTACCGTCGGACGAGCTCGGCGGGGCTCCGGACTACCATGCGCCGGCGGCCGGTGAAGACGTTCAGTGGGTACTTGACGAGGCCCGCCACCTTCTTCCTGTCGTCACGGATCACCGCGTCCTTGAGCTCCTGGAAGAAGGCCAGATATCGTTCGTGCTCGCCGAAGAGGGCATCCAATCTCTGCTCGATGGGCTCGTCGGCCGAGACGGCCCGGGACAGCAAGCCGAGGAGGAGAGCGGCGAGGAATACCGCGGACGGGCCCGCCCGCCCCGGAGCGCGTGGGCGAAGCTCCCGCACCACTACGGGCCTTGAGACCGATCCAGGAAGTCCCGGGCGTGAGTGTCCACGCCTCCGGTGGGGGCGGTGGGAGAGCCGATCACCTCGGCGAGGGCAACCAGCGAGCGCTGGTGCTGCGAGTGGTCGCGGGTGACCTCGCCGGCCGCTCGCGAGGCGGCGGGCACGCGCGCGCTGAGATTCGTCAGCGCCACCTCTCGCGCCTGGGGCAGGAGATTGCCATCGAAGGTGGCGGCGGCCGCGTCCCGTGCGGTGAGGAAGCGGGGCAGGCCGAACATGGCCTTGATGGTGGCGGGGAGCGAGGTGTGATCGTAGGTGGTGTGATCGGCCACGCCTTCCCCCACCCACGGCGAGACGAGGATGGCGGGCACCCGCACCCCGAGGCGGTCGAAGTGGAAATGCTTGGTGGCTGCGGAGGTCGCGTCCGGCACCACCGCGGCGGGGGGCGGCACGTGATCGTAGAAGCCGCCGTGCTCGTCGTAGAGGAGGACGAACAGGCTGTGACGCCACACCGCCTCCTCCCCGCGGAGCGTGTCGTAGACATTGGCGATGAGCTTCTCCCCCTCGAGCACGGAGTGGGGCGGGTGCTGGTCGTTGGCGGGCCAGCCGGGGGCGCTGAAGCTCCGCGGCTCGATGAAGGAGTAGTCGGGCAGGCTGCCGCTCGTCACGTCGCGGGCAAACGCCTCGAAGTGCTCGAAGCGATCGGCGTAGCGATGAAGGTTCCGCAGGGCGAAGGTCTGCGCGTAGTCGTCGAAATACACCTTCCAGGTATGGCCGGCGTCCATCAGGCTCTCGAAGATGGAGCGCATGCGGTAGGGCGAGCCGAAGAAGGTGGACCGGAGCTGCGCCGGTGTCTCCGGGGTGTCGAGCAGGCCATTGGCGGTGGCGGCGTGGAAGAAGAAGCGGTTGGGCCACGTGGGCCCGGGAACCGACGAGAACCATCGATCGCACACCACGAAGTTCCTGGCGAGCGACGAGATGACGGGCACGAGGTCGGGGTCGAGGCATTGCATGATGGTGCGGCCCGCCACCGGTCCGAGGGGCTTGCCTCCGGGCCCCGGCTGCTCCGAATAGCTCAGCACGAAGCCGTTGTTGGTGGGCACCGGAGGATCGGGCACCTCGCGCTGGCCGAAGAGCTGGACGATGGCGTCGTCGAAGGAGTGCCCGGGGCTTGGATCGGTGACATAGGCGTCGGCCGTGGTGGCCTTGTTTACCGTGACGAGATCGCCCGGATTGGCGGGCGAGGTTGGATTGCTCTCGGCGCCGGTTATGCCGTCGAGCTTCTGGCGGGGATCAGGCAGGGTGACGTAACCGAGCATCCGGTCGAAGGACTGGTTCTCGAGAACCAGCACCACGACGTGACGGATGTCGGCGGGGCTCACGCCGTGGCCGCGTCAAAGACCGCCTTCGCGTTCTTCGCGATCGCGCCGGGGTCTTTGGAGATAACGGTGGCGGCCAGGCCCACCGTGGCGGTGGCGACTCCGATCACCTTGCTGATGTCCTTCAGCGTCTTGACCGGCTTGAGGGCGCTCGCCGTCGCCCCCTGCACCTTCTTGGCCGCGGGATCCGACTCATCGAGGGCGAGCTCGACCGCCTTGGTCACCATGTCCGAGGAGGCGTTGAGGATCGACCACTCCTCGTTCTCGAGCAGCTTCCGGTTCGCGTCGCCCAGGGCGTCCCCCCCTGTCCGCTGCGATGGAGCCTCATCAAGCCCCCTTTTGCCGTCTGACGCCGGCGCTGGCCTTGCGTGACCTCGCACGCTACGGGTTCGCGAAGAATATAGCCGATAAAACGGCGGGCCGCCCACGCAATAGGAACACGATTGGGTTGACATCCGCAGCCAAGGCGAGCATTGTCGGGCGGCACAGCGACGACCGGGAGGCATCCCCATGGATCCGACCCTCATCATCTTCGGCATTCGCGCGCTCATCCGTCTCGCTCGCGAAGGGATCTCCGCCTTCAACCAGTTCGAGCGCGATCGGCCCGCCCTTTTCCCCGACGGGGTGAGCGCCGACTTCCGCCAGATCGACTTCATCCGCAACACCTTCTTCCCCGATCACGCGGATCTCCTCACGGGAAGCGGAGCGTTCGCCAAGTACTGGTCGGGCACGGCGCCCGCCCCGGTGCCGGGGGCGATGGAGGCGCTCTACATCGGCGCCGTCAAGCTCTTCGCGGAGGATCAAGCGAAGAAGAAGCAGGTCTCGGCGCGCCGGGGCGTGGAGATCGGCGGCGCCGTCATGATCAAGCAGTGGGCGGACGGCAAGGGCCCCGTGGGCCCCATCGGCCGCATGGTCCTGACCATGGCGGACATCGGGCTGGAGTTCGTGGGGGCGAATCCGTCCCTGCTCGGGGTGGGCGGCAACGGCGAGAAGCTCCTGGGCGCTCTCGCCACCAATCTCTCGGACATGATCCCCGACGACGGCGACGCCATGGGCCCCAAGAGCCAGCTCGCGGAGCGCTTCGTGGGCATCTTCCTTCGCGCCGGCCTCCAGACGCTCAACGATCAACCGGGGCTCGTGGTGCGCGAGGACCATCTGCAACAGCTCGTGCGGAACACTCTGCCTCCGATCATCGCCGCGTTGCCCTCCGGCCTCGCCGAGCAGAGCCGCTGGCGCGACGTGGCCGACGCGCTGCTCGGACCGGCGGCGAGCGCGGCCATCTCCACGGTGGCCGCCAATCCCACGGCCTTCCTCGGCGCCACCTTCGATCCCAACCGGGCCATCGGCGCCCTGACCCAGGCCATGCTGCGGCAGGCCGCCACCACCGGGCTGAAGCAGGAGTTCACGGAAGCTGGATTCATCGGCCTCTATCAGGCCGCTCTTGGCGTGGCGGCGGCGCGGCCCGAGCTGTTCCTGGGACGCCCGGGCACGCCTGCCGACCAGCTCGCGTCTGATCTCTTCGCCAAGGTGGCGGGAACCCTGAAGACGGCGGCTCCCCCATTCAATTCCGATCTGGGTACCGCCCTCGCGGTGGACGTGCTCGACACGGTGAAGCAGGATGGCCCACGCTTCTTCGAGAAGGAAGGCCCGTGGGAGAACACCGTGGGCACCATGGCGCTGCAGGTCATCGACGGGCTCAAGGTCGGGCTCACCGATCCCGCGTCGGGCGGCATCAAGAGCGTGCTCTCGCAGCAGCAGCTCGTCGAGCTGGCCCGCACTTTTCTCGCGCAGGCCGCCAAGACTCCCGGCATGCTGGCGGGGGGAAGCACGGAGCTTCAGGCCATCGTGGGCGGCGTGGCCAAAGCCATGGCCGAGGACAAGAATCTCCTCCTCGCCCCCGACGACTGGCTCGCCATCGCCGGCGTGGCCGCCGAGGCGGCCGCCGCCAATCCGCAGCGCCTGTTCAAGATCAACACCGCCACCCCCGCGGGAGCGATCGGGACCGAGGTGATCAAGGATCTCCTGGCAGTGGCGGGTGTGGATCTGGCCGAGGGCGGACGGAAGGGGGGCGGCGTGCTGTTCGGCGCCACCCTGCGCGAGGCGATCATCGTAGCCCTGCGCAGTGCGGCCGGTAACGCCAAGGCCACCGTGGACAACCAGGCCGCCCTCAAAGGTCTGGCGGAAACGCTCAGCGATCTCGTGCGCACGCATCCGGAACAATATGGGAGTAAGGAGTGGCTCTCCCTGTACCAGTCGCTCATCAGCCGCGTCCTGCACGGGGGGCCCATCGGCGCGCTGACCGAGGCGGAGATCCGAAAGATTCTCGAAGGACCCGTGGCATGAGCCCGAACCTGCGGGCGCTCGTCCTCGCCGTCGTCCTCGCGGCCAGCGGCTGCGCGGGGGCGAGTCTCGACAGCCTCGATACCAAGCTCCGGGATCTTTCCAAGCAGAACACCCCCGCCACGCGGGCGCAGCTCGCCGCCCTCGCCGCCGAGGCGCAGGCCGACGCGAAGGCGAGCCCCGATCCGAAGAATCGAGTGGCCTTCTACCGGGTGGCGGCGGTGGCGGCGTGGCAGGCGGGCCCGGCCGGTGAGACCCTCGTGCTGCCCATCACCGACGAGGGAGCGGCCGCCTGCGACGCGCTGCCCGCCAAGGACGCCTCTGCGCCGCGTGACTGCTCGCTCATCCGCCTCGCCGCGCCGCTGGCCACGCAGGACGCGCTCACGCGCAAGCTCATGGTCATCCAGGGCCAGGTCGGCTCGAGCGGAAAGCTCCCGTCCGCACAGCTCGAGCCGGTGCAGCAGCTCTTCGACGGGCTCGAGACGCAATTCGACAAGGTCTCCGGCCTCCGCGGCGGCGTGTTCGCCCTCGATCTTCCCGAGGACTTCAAGGCGCGTACCGACCGCGAGCGCCTGATCATCTACTGCAACGGCGTGAAGGCGTGGAGCCTCTACGGCGACGTGGAGGGCGCACCCGCCGCCACCTTCAACGCCATGGCCCAGCGGAAGAAGCAGATGACCGACCGGCTGGAGGCCGATGGAATCGCCACGGATTGCCGGACGATTCCCGCCACGCAATCCTTTGACGCGACGTAGGTCGCCCTGGTCGCTCCCAGTGGAGGACGCTCAATGAGCCTATGCAGTCTGCGTCCCCTCGCGCGGATGGTCTGGCTCGCGTGCTTCGCCTCGTGCTTCGTCTGGCCAGGCGGTCCCGTCTTTGCCGACACGGCAAATCCGCCCCCCGCGCAGCGGATGTATACGCCCGCTCCCGCCGTGCAGGCGCAGGTGCAAGTGCCAGACCTGCGTCAGCGGCTGCTCTCCGACGCGCAAAAGGTCACCACCGACGCGCGACTCCGCCTCCAGGTGAGCGGCGACGCCCCGTCCGATGCGAGCCGCTTCGTGGTGGTGAGGCAGACGCCGGATCCCAACACCACGGTGCCCGCCGGCACCACCGTCACCGTGGTGGTCCAGGCCGCGGGCTCCCGTGAGACCCCGCCGTCGCGCGTGCCCGAGAGGATCACCGTGGTCCCCGATCTGGTAAAGCACTCGCTGCTGGAGGCGCGGCCGCTGATGGAGACGGCGCGCCTCAAGCTGGAGGTGAGCGGAGGAGCGCCCGAGGATACGAGCCATGCCATCGTCATGGACCAGAAGCCGGCGGCGGGGACGCGGGTCATCGTGGGGAGCACGGTCGTGGTCACCGTCCAGCTCCAGCGAACCGTGGAATCGACCATCGTCCCCGACGTGCAGAACCGCCGGGTCTCCGAGGCGCAACCGCTGGTCACGAGGGCCGGGCTCAAGCTGGACGTGGGCGGAGGCATGCCGGAGGATCCGAGCCACGCCACGGTGGTGACGCAGAAGCCGCCTCCGGGGACGCGCGTGCGGTTGGGCTCGACGGTGATGGTCTCGGTCAAGACGGAGGAGCTGGTCGTCGTTCCGGATCTGGTGCCGCAGATTTTGCCGGACGCCCAGGGACGGGTCAGGGACAATCGCCTCAG
>DASYQB010000006.1:0-10683 GCA_036005985.1 Candidatus Methylomirabilota bacterium
CCATCCCGTTTGACGGCTTCACCTATCGGCGCGACATCACCCGGAGCGAGCTGGAGGGACTGATCGCCCCGCTCGTGGAGGCCACCCTCGGGCCCTGCCGAATGGCCCTCGAGGACGCCGGACTGACCGCGGGACAGATAGACGAGATCGTGCTGGTGGGCGGCTCCACCCGCGTGCCTCTGGTGAGGCGCCGGGTGGAGGAGCTCTTCGGCAAGACGCCGCACAGCCAGCTCAATCCCGACGAGGTGGTGGCCCTGGGCGCGGCTGTCCAGGCCCAGATCCTCGCGGGCGGGATCACGGACATGCTGCTCCTCGACGTCACCCCGCTCTCCCTGGGCATCGAGACTCTGGGCGGTATCGTCAGCGTGCTCATCTCGCGCAACACCACCATTCCCACTATGGCCAAGGAATACTTCACCACGTCGGTGGACGGGCAGACCGCGGTGGACATGCACGTGCTCCAGGGAGAGCGTGAGCTCGCCAAGGACAACCGCTCCCTCGCGCGCTTCGATCTGTCCGGGATCGATCCCATGCCCGCGGGCATGCCCAAGATCGAGGTGACCTTCCTCATCGACGCCAACGGCATCCTGCAGGTCCAGGCCAAGGAGCTGCGGACGGGCAAGGCCGCTTCCATCGAGGTCAAGCCGACCTACGGCTTGAGCGAGGGACAGGTCGCCCAGATGGTCGAGGACTCCTTCACCTATGCGGAGGAGGACGTCAACGCGCGGCTCCTGATCGAGACGCGGACCGAGGCGGAGACGGTGCTGAACCACGTCCTGCGCGCCCTCAAGCAGGCCGACCGTTTGATCGAGCCGGCCGAGCGGCGGGCCATCGATCAGGCCATCGAGGCGCTGCGGGCGGTGGAAAGCGGCACGGACCGGGACGCCATTCGCGAGCGCACCATCGAGCTGAACAAGGTGACGGAGCGGCTGGCCGAGGCGATGATGGACGCGGCCCTCAAGGGCGCGGTCGGCTCCCGGCGGGCCGACGAGATCCTGCGCGGCGACGAGATCCGGCGCGGCGACGAGATCCGGAAGGACCAGTGATGGCCACCCACAAGGTCACCTTTCTTCCCTCCAACGTCACCGTCGAGGTGGACGACGCGAAGTACCCCCTGGCCGATCACGGCCGGCCGGGCTCGCTCCTCGATATCGCCCTCGCCAACAACGTGCACCTCGAGCACAACTGCGGCGGCAGCTGCGCCTGTACCACCTGCCACGTCATCGTGCGCGAGGGGGAGGACAATCTCTCCACCATGGAGCAGGACGAGGAGGACCGCCTGGACACCGCAGAGGGGCTGACTCTCCACTCCCGTCTCGGCTGCCAGGCTATCGTGCGCGGCGACGTCGTGGTGGAGATACCGAAATGAGTTGGCGGCCATGACCTGGAAAGACGCGGAGGATATCGCTCTCGCCTTGATGGAAGCCCATCCTGACGTGGATCCGCTCACCGTGCGGTTCACGGACCTCCATCAATGGGTGGTGGCCCTGCCGGGATTCCGCGACGACGCCAAGGCCTCGAACGAGGGCATCCTGGAGAAGATCCAGATGGCGTGGCACGAGGAATTCAGTGACCGCTGATCACCAGGTGACGACATGATCGCTTTCGAAGATCAGCTCGAGGAGCTGCGCGTAGTCGAGATCGCTCCCCAGCGTCCTCACCGTGACCTCCTTGGGCGCGTCGATCCCTTCCTCGAGAAGGACGACGGTGACCTCGGCTTCCGGTTCCCGGCGGTTCTGCTCCACCACGGCGGCGGCGAGGGGCGGGGAGTCGCGCTTGAGCAGGTGAAGGAAGCGCGCCATCAGAACATCATGAAGCGCGTGGCGCCCGGAACGAGCGCGGCGATCTCCGCGGGGGACACCGGGATGAGGGGATGCTCCTCGGTGTTCCACCCGGGCTCGGAGGGTAGCGCGGTGGCTTCGACGTGGAAAGGAATGCCGAGCTTCTTGAGGGCGGCGCGGAACTTGGCAATGTCGTCGCCGTCCACCAGATCGTCGGTGTCCTCGTCCAGGAGGTGGACGGCGGGACCGGTGAGCACGATGCGCACGGGATTCTCGCCCGCCACCACGCCGAGAGCGATGCGCATGGCTTCGTTCGCTCGGTGGGAGACGCGCGGATCCTCGGAGATGATGACGAGAACGGGCTGGCGATCCGCCATGCCGTCAGTTCAACGAGAGGAAGCGATCGGTGCCGTTGATCACGTCGGTGAGCACGACCAGGCCACAGTTGGTGGCGAGATCGGACAGGGGAAGCCGGCGCTTCTGGCAGCCGTAGGCGCACACGAAGAGACGCGCGCCCCGCTCGCCCAGCGCCTGGATACGCCGATCCTCGATGGCGGCCACCCCGTCGTCGATCAGGTAGAGATACACCTCGCCGCCACGGTCGAGCGCCGCCGTGGCGAGTCCCAGGGCGGTGGTGAGGTTGGGATGATCCGGCGCCGTAGACACCATGAGACCGAGCTTGCGCTTCGCCGCATCCATGATGGCGCCGAGCGTAGCATCGCGACAGGAGAGGGTCAATGAACCGTTCCGTGTACCTCGATCACAACGCCTCCACTCCGGTGCATCCCGAGGTGCTGCAGGCCATGCTCCCGTACTTCAGCGAGCGATTCGGCAATCCCTCGAGCGTGCACGGCTTCGGCCGCGAAGCGCGGGAGGGACTGGAGACGGCGCGCGAGCAGATCGCGGGATTCCTCCGCGTGTCCAAGGACGAGATCGTCTTCACCTCCGGAGGCACTGAGTCCGACAATCTGGGGATCAAGGGCATCGCGGCGGCCCGGCGCTCCGGGCATATCGTGACCTCCCAGATCGAACACCACGCCGTGCTCCGCACCTGCGAGATGCTGGAGACCCAGGGCTTCACCGTCACCTATCTTCCCGTGGACGAATGCGGCATGGTCCGGCCGGAGGATCTGGAGAGGGCCATTCGGCCTGACACCATCCTCGTCTCGCTCATGCACGCCAACTCTGAAGTGGGGACACTCCAGCCCATGAGCGAGATTGGGCGGATCACCCGCGGGCACGGGGTCCCCCTCCATGTCGATGCCGTCCAAACCTTCGGAAAGGTGGCGATCGACGTCGACGCTTTCGGCATCGATCTCCTGTCCTTCTCGGGCCACAAGATCTACGGCCCCAAGGGTGTGGCCGGTCTCTATATCCGGAAAGGCACCAAGATGGCCGCCGTCCAGCACGGCGGAGACCACGAGCGCCGCCGCCGGGCGGGCACGGAGAACGTGGCGGGGCTGGTCGGATTCGGCAAGGCGGTGGAGGTCCGCGGGCGCGAGATGGCGGGGGAAGCGGTGCGGCTGACCGGACTCCGCGACAGGCTGTGGGAAGGGATTCGCGCTCGGGTAGACGAGGTGCGCCTGAACGGACATCCGACCCTGCGCCTCCCCGGCACCTGCAATATGTGCTTCCGGAGCGTGGAGTCTGAATCCATCGTGCTCGGCCTGGATCTGAAGGGCATTGCCACATCGGCAGGCTCCGCCTGCACTTCGGGGAGCGTCGAGCCATCGTACGTGCTGGTGGCCATGGGGCTGCCGCTCGACTGGGCCATGGGCTCGGTGCGCTGCTCGCTCGGGCGGAGCACGACCGCCGAGGACATCGACTACGTCGTCGACTCGGTGGTGCCGCTCGCGGCCAAGCTCCGGGCCCTCTCGCCCGTCAAGGCCTAGTGGAGTACAGCGCTGCCCTGCTCGACCATTTCCGCAATCCGCGGAATGCGGGCATGATGCGGGAGCCCGACGGGATAGGCGAGGGGGAGTACGAGCAGTGCATGGATCTCGCGCGCTTCTACCTGCGCGTGCGGGATGGCCGGGTAGAGGAAGCGCGGTTCCAGGCCTATGGCTGCGGGCCGACGCTCGCCGCCTGCAGCGCCGGTACGGAGGTGGCGGCGGGAGCCACCCTCGAGGAGTTGGCCGAGATCAGGGAGGCGCGGATCGAGGAGGCGGTGGGCGGGCTGCCCGCCGAGCGGCGACACGCGGCGGTGGTGGTGGCGCGGGCGCTGCAGGCGGCGGCGCGCAATGCGATGACGAGGCGCGACGCACACTAGGAGAGTCATGCTCAAGGCGATGCGGCAGGACGTCAGAACCGTGCTGGAGCGCGATCCGGCTGCACGCTCGGCCCTCGAGGTCGTCCTTTGCTATCCCGGTGTCCACGCCATATGGGCCCACCGCGTCTCTCATGCCCTGTGGGGCGCGGGCTGGACGACCACGGCCAGGTGGCTCTCCCACCTGAGCCGCTTTCTCACCGGCATCGAGATCCATCCCGCGGCCAAGCTGGGTTCGGGGCTCTTCATCGACCACGGCATGGGCATCGTCATCGGAGAGACGGCCGAGGTCGGCCAGAACGTGAGCCTGCTCCAGGGCGTGACCCTGGGGGGCACGAGCAACAAGCGAGAGAAGCGCCATCCCACCCTGGGCGACCACGTCATGGTGGGAGCGGGGGCCAAGATTCTCGGGGGCTTCACGATAGGGGCGGGGAGTCGTATTGGCGCGGGCTCCGTGGTGGTCCGCGAGGTGCCTGAAAACTCGGTTGTCGTCGGCGTGCCGGGGCGAGTAACATTCCGCGACGGGGCGCGGGTGGGCGGGATCGACCTGAACCAGACCGACCTGCCCGACCCCCTGGCGCGGACGCTCGAGCAGATGGTGGACAGGATCCACGCCCTCGAAGAGGAAATCGAGTCGCTCAAAAAGGCACTCAAGGAGGCCTCGCGCACGTGATTCCCAAGGACACCATGACAGTCACGGAAGCCTCGACGTATCTCTCCATGGATGCGGAAGCCCTCAAGCTCCTCGCCGTCGAGCGCCGCATTCCCGCCATCGAGCAGGATGGCCAGTGGTTGTTCTCGAAGAAGTCGATAGACAAGTGGCGGACCCGCACCGGCGCGTCATGAACCGGGCGGGGGCCTGGGCCCTCCTGACCGAATTCACGCAGTCCGACAGTCTCCGCAAGCACGCGCTGGCCGTGGAAGCGTCCATGCGCGCCTACGCCGACCGCTACCGCACCGATCCCGAGACGTGGGGAGTGGCGGGCATGCTCCACGATTTCGACTACGAGATGCATCCGGCGGCGCCGCATCATCCCATGAAGGGCGCCGAGATCCTCCTCGCGCGCGGCGCCGCCCCGGAGGTCGTCCACGCCATCCTCGCCCATGCGGACTATTCGGGCTTCCCGCGCGTGTCCCTGCTGGACCGTGGTCTCTACGCGTGCGACGAGCTGTCGGGCTTCGTCACCGCCTGCGCTCTCGTGCGTCCCGGCCGCGCCATCGCCGGGCTGGAGGCGGGCTCGGTCAAGAAGAAGCTCAAGGACAAGGGTTTCGCCCGCACCGTGAATCGTCACGACGTGTACCGCGGAGCGGAAGAGCTGGGGGTGGATCTCGACGAGCACATCGGCTTCGTGATCGCCGCGTTGACCGCGGTGGCTCCCCGCATCGGTCTCGGCGGACCAACGTCGTAGTCGGGCCGTGGGCTCCGCGCCCTCCTCGCGCACCATCATCCACGTGGACATGGATGCGTTCTACGCGTCCGTAGAGCAGCGTGATCGTCCGGAGACGCGTGGGCGGCCCGTGATCGTGGGCGCCGACCCCCGGGGGCGCGGGGTGGTCTCGGCCGCATCCTATGAAGCGCGCCGCTTCGGTGTCCACTCCGCCATGCCCATCGGCCGCGCCTTCCGCCTTTGCCCGGAGGGCGTCTTCCTGCCCGTGGACATGGACAAGTACGCCGCAGTCTCCCGCGAGATCATGGGCATCCTCGCCGGCTTCACCCCCCTCGTGGAGCCCGTGTCCATCGACGAGGCCTTTCTCGACGTGACGGCGAGTCGAGCCCTTCACGGCGACGGCTCCACCATCGCCCGTGAGATCAAGACGATCATCAAGGCCCGCGTCGACCTCGCCGCCTCCGTGGGTGTCGCCTCGAACATGTTCGTGGCCAAGGTCGCCTCCGACCTCGAGAAGCCCGACGGCCTCGTGGTGGTTCCCTTCGGACGGGAAGCGGAGTTCCTCGGGCCCTTGCCCGTCTCCCGCCTGTGGGGCGTGGGGAAGGTGACGGGCTCCGAGCTCGAGACCATGGGCATCCGCACCATAGGCCAGCTCGCTCGCGTCCCTGCCGCCCATCTCATCGCCCGCTTCGGCGAGCACGGGCCCGATCTCCTCAATCTCGCCCGTGGCCTCGATCAGCGCGCGGTCGAGCCAGACGGCGCGCCCAAGTCGATGGGCGCGGAGGAGACCTTCGGCCAGGACACGCACGACGTCGAGCTGTTGCGCGCGACCCTGCGCGAGCAGAGCGAGCGGGTGGCCCGGGAGCTCAGGGCCGAGAGCTATGCGGGGCGCACGGTGACGCTGAAGCTCCGCTTCGCGGACTTCTCCACCATCACCCGCGCCCACAGCGGCGATCCGACCCAGGACGGACTGAGCATCTTCCGCTCGGTGGACGCCCTCTTCTCCCGCGTGCGCCTCGCCCAGGCGGTACGACTCATCGGCGTCTCCGTGTCGGGCCTCGGTCCCGCCGGGTCGGGCCAGCTCTCGCTCCTCGAACCGGATGCCCTGCGCCGCGAGCGATTGGCGCGCGCCGTCGATCGGCTCGCCAGCCGCTTCGGCGACAAAGCGGTCCGCCCCGCCAGCACCATGGGCAAGCGCCGGCGCGGCCGGTCGGAGCCCTCGGGGGGGCAAGACCGTTGACTTTGCCGAAGGCGATTCCTATACTCGCCCCACTTTTCAGCCCGTCCCGCACCCGCCTGCCCGTCACGCCCTCGCGGATCGAGGAGGTTCGCCGAAATGAAGGTCAGAGCGCTCGCCGCGCTGCTGCTCGTCGCGGTCCCCGCCGTGGCCAGCGCGCAGAGCCGGGTGCCCGGCGTCACGGACACGGAGATCGTCATCGGCCTCACCGCGCCCTTGTCCGGACCGGCGGCCATCTACGGCAACCTTGCCCTCGCCAAGGAAGCCTGGGCGCGCTACGTGAACGACGCAGGCGGGGTGCACGGGCGCAAGCTCAAGGTCGTGCTCAAGGACGACGGATTCAACCCCGCGCGGGCCGTGGCCAATCTCCGGGAGATGAAGGACTCCGTGTTCCTCACGGCAGGGCTGGTGGGCTCGGCGGTGGTGAATGCCGCCAAGGATGAGATCGCCGAAGCGCGCCTGCCCCTCGTCAACGCCTATGCCAGCCCTCAGATCTGGGCGCGACAGCCCCGCGACAAGCTCAAGTACGTTTTCCTCGACTATCCGGACTATGCCGACGAGGCGGACTATCTCGTCACCTATTCGGTGACCAGGCTGGGAGCGCAGAAGCTGGCCGTCTTCTACCAGAACGACGACTGGGGCAAGGAGGTCATGGACGGGGTGAGCCGGGCCATGAAGACCCTGGGCGGGAAGGCGACCCTGGCGGCCGCCGTGCCCTACGACGTATCCGACCGTGAGCTGGGCAGGCAGGCCGTCAAGTTCAAGGAGTCCGGGGCCGACACCCTCTTCCTGGCCGCGCTCAATACCCACTCGGCGAATCTGGTGCGCGAGATGGCCAAGGCCGGATACCGGCCTCGCCTCGTCGGCTCCTTCACCATCGGCGACTACCAGGTGATGTACCGCCTGCTCGGCGAGCTCTGGGAGGGCGCCTACTACACGGTGATCGGCGCGGTACCCGGCGAGCCGGAGACCAAGGTCGTGCTCGACATCCTGATGAAGTACGAGCCGAAGCTCCAGGGCCGCGAGGCGACGGCGCTCACGGGCGCCGTGAACATGATCCTCGCCGTGGAGGGGCTCAAGAAGGCCGGGCGTAGCCTCACGCGCGAGGGTTTCGTCGAAGCCATGGAAACCATCAAGGGCTTTACCATGCTCGGGCTGTCCGCGCCTGTAACCTTTGGGCCGAATCACCACCACGGGCTCAACGCCGTGCGGCTCATGCGCGCCCAGAAGGCCGCCGATCTCTCCTCCGTGCAGGTCGCGCCCTACCAGCTGTTCAAGCCTCTCTTCTGAGGTCTCCTCGAGGCGCCGCTCAAGGATCAGTCCTAAGTAGCCGGATTGCCATCGCGCGTGGCTTCGGCTAGACTCACTGAACAGTCGTTCATTCGGAAGCGGGGAGACACCATGGAGCGTCAGATCGCCTACGACAAGCTGGCTCGCGAGGACCGCTTCGTCCGCATGCGGGCCCGTGAGGTGGCGGAAGCGAAGATCAGTCAGGGGCTGGCGCCCTTTCCCGAGCTCACGTCGCGCGACTCGATCAAGGAGCGCGCTCACGGGATTCTCGTGGGGGAGATGCAGGCCATGGAGGGCGCCGGGCGCACCGTGTACGACTTCCCCGACGCGCCGTGGGAGTTCACCATGGACATGGCGCGCCAGGTGTGGGACGAATCCCGCCACGTCGAGATTTACATCCGCCTCGTCGAGCACCTGGGCGGCTACATCGGCGAGTTTCCCGAGACGACCATTCTCTGGCGCTGCGCCTGTGCGGAGGACGCCGCGGCGCGGGTGGCCGGCGTCAACCGTGGTCTCGAGGGGCTGGCCTGCGACGTGTTCAACCAGCTCGTGTACATCGGAAGGAAGATGGGTGACCCCATCCTCGAGCGCGCGGTAGATTTCGTGCTCGCCGACGAGATCACCCACGTGCGCATGGGCTCGAAATGGCTGACCAGGCTGACCGAGAACGATCCGGAGCGGCGCCGCAAGGCCATCGAGTTCCAGGAGACCATCGACGAGCGCTTCAACCTCGGCGGCGCTCGCCGGCTCGGCGATCACGAGGTGGTGCCCATCTCCATCGCCACCGAGGCGCGCAAGCTGGCCGGCTTCACCGACGAAGAGATCGAGCGCCTCATCAAGACGACGCAGCGGTCCCAGGTGTACTGATCCGCCTGGGCCCCCACTTCCATGCCGATCCTCGACGGACATTTCTCGGCGGACGACTCCGCCCGCCTTTGCCGCAACTACCGATACGCCTGCGAGCGTATGACCCGCATCATGGCGGGCTGGATCGCCCTCACCCCGGAGCTCTCCGCCAAGCTCCTGCTCGGCCGTCACGTCTGGGACAGCGCCCAGCACGCCGACGCGTGGGGACGCCGTCTCCCCGAGCTGCGCGCCCACGCCCAGGAGTCGAAGCCGCCCAATGACGCCTTCGTCGCTTTCATGGACACCATCGAGGCGCCGGAAGAGCCGGGGCGGACCGCGGAGCGACTGGTGGGAATCTACGGGGTGCTCAAGCCGCACCTTCTCGCCGTCTACGAAGAGCACCGGGGGCACGCCAACCCGGTGTACGAGCCGCCCACCTGCAGGATTCTCGAGCGATGCATCGGAGACGAGCGGCGCCACGTCGCGGCCGGCCACACTATCATCGCGCACTTGGCCGCCACCCCTGAGTCGCAGTCCCGGGTCGCGGCGTGGCAGGCGACGCTCCAGCGTCTGCTCGAAGCCGCCCATGGAGTGACGGGAGCGGGACTTCCTCCGATCACCGCGCGCCCGGCCGGGGAGGTGCCCCTCTCCGACGACGCGCGCGAATTCATCAGCCTCGAGCGGGCCGGCCTCCTGTGGGCCATTCCCGAAGACCTCGAGACGGCCATCCGGGCCTTCGGAGACGCGCTGATCGCGGGCGACCGCGCCGGGCTGCTACGCTTCCTCGACACCGATCCCGACGCGGCCCTCCTCGAGGCCCTCGAGGAGGGCGGGCTGGTCCGGCACACCCTTGTCGCCTTCGCCAAGCTCGGCCGTCACCGCATCGTGAAGTACCGGCTCGAGGGGCAGAGCCGGACGGCCACCGTCAATGCCCGCTGGGAGCAGAGCGAGCGCGGATGGCGGGTGGGCGCCGTCGATCTGATCAAGATCGAGCAGAGCCAGCCCGCCTGAGCGTGATCGAGAGCGTCCTCGTCGCCAATCGGGGAGAAATCGCGCGCCGGATTCTCCGCGCGGCGCGCGCCCTCGGTGTCCGCTCCGTCGCCGTCTATTCCGAGGCCGACGCGGACTGGCCGCATGCCCGGGAGGCCGACGAGGCGGTTCTCATAGGGCCCGCTCGCGCCCGCGAGAGCTATCTCAATGTCGAGCGCATCCTCGAAGCCGCTCGGCGCACGGGAGTCGGAGCCATCCATCCCGGTTACGGCTTCCTCTCGGAGAACTGGCGCTTCGCCAAGGCCTGCGAGGAGGCGGGTCTGATCTTCGTGGGCCCATCCTGGCGTGTCATCCAGCAGATGGGAGACAAGGTCGGCGCGCGCCGGGAGATGCGGGAGGCCGGCGTGCCCGTGGTGCCGGGGAGCGCGGGCCCCGTCCCCTCGGTGGACGAGGCGCGGCGAGTGGCAGGAGAGATCGGCTATCCCCTCATGCTCAAGGCCGCCGCGGGCGGCGGGGGCATCGGCATGGTCAAGGTCGCCGACGAGGGCACCCTCGCCCAGGCGTATGCCACGGCGGAGCGGCGGGCCCAGGCGGCTTTCGGCTCGGCCGCCCTCTTCGTCGAGCGCTACCTGACCGAGCCCCGCCATATCGAGGTGCAGATCTGCGGTGATGGTGGCGGGCAGGTGGTGCATCTGCACGAGCGCGAATGCTCCATCCAGCGCCGCCATCAGAAGCTCATCGAGGAGAGCCCCGCTCCGCGTCTCTCGCCCGCCGTGAGGGAACGGCTCACCGCGGCCGCGGTGATGGGGGCCCGCTCGGTCGGATACGTCAATGCCGGCACCATGGAGTTCATCGTGCAGGGCGAGGAGTTCTATTTCCTCGAGA
>DASYQB010000007.1:0-5065 GCA_036005985.1 Candidatus Methylomirabilota bacterium
GGGGGAAATCCGCGCGGCTTGCTCACGTCGGCACACGTGGCCACGTGGACGGTGACGCGCCCGCCGTGCTTCGCCTTGGAGTGGCGCGCGGCCAGCGAGGCGGCGAAGCGCAGGGTGTCGCGGGGAATCCGCTCGAGGCCGTCGGGATTGCGCACGATCACGTGGGAGCCGGACTCCGCGGCCACGTGAAGCCACGCGTCGCGACTCTCGCCCAGCCCGAAGGTGAGCAGGTCATTGTCCGCCGCGGAGCGGCCCACGAGCACGGTCAGCCCATCCGGGGAGACGAACCGCCGCGCCACCGAGCGGCCCCGCCAGATTCCCTGCTCGGGATCGGAGGGCGGCAGCGCGGCGCGGTTGGTCATGCCGGCTAGAGCTTGTAGAATTTCCTCGCGTTGCCCGCCAGGACCTGCCGCTTGACCGGATCGCTGAGATCGGCGCGGTCCGCCAGCTCCTTCACCGACTTCGGATAGCTGTGATCCCAGTGAGGGAAGTCGGAGGCGTACATGATCCGGTCGTTGCCGACGTAGGCGAGGGCCTGCGGGAGGAGGGGCTCGTCGGCCTCGCACGAAAAATAGATCGAGTGGCGGTGCACGATCTCGGTGGGGGCCTCCGGGAGGAGCTTGGCCTCGACGTGGCCGCGCTTCTCGTATTCCTCGTCCATGCGCTGGAGGAAATAGGGTATCCAGCCCGCCCCCGCCTCCAGATAGGCGATGCTCAGCTCCGGGAAGCGCACGGGCACGGCGTCGAACATCATCGAGGTGATCTGACGGAGCTGGGCGAAGACATGCGACACGGTATGGGCCTGGATGAACTTGGGGAAGGGCTCGTGCCCCACATCGGTCATGTCCGTCCCTGCCGCGTGCACGGTGATGGGCACCTTGAGCCTCTGCGCGGTGGCATAGATCGGGTCGAAGCGCTCGTGTCCGAGGAGATAATAGCTGTCGGCGGAAAGCATGCCGCCCACGAAGCCGAGCTCGCCCACGCAGCGCTCGAGCTCCCGCGCGGACGCCCCGGGATCCTGTAGAGGCAGGAGGGCCACGCCGCGGAGGCGCGGGCTCCGGCTGGTCAGCTCCTTGTACAGCATGGTGTTGTAGGCGCGAGCCAGCGCCACCGCCCACTCCGCATCGCGCAGGAAGGGCAGGCCGAGGCCAAGCGTGGGATAGAGCACGGCCATGGCCATGCCGCCCGCGTCGAGGGCTTCCGTCCACGACTTGCCGTCGCCCGCCCAGTTGCCCTTGGTTCCCATGAGCCGGCGATCCCATCCGTCCTGGGGAAAGAAGGGCGTAAGGAGCGGACGCTTGCGGTAGGGCTCGTCGAGATGACGGGCGATCTGCTCCCACGTCTCCGTCACGTGTCCATCGGCATCGATGATCTCGAAGCTCATGGTGCGAGTCCTCCCTAGATGCGGCGCCGGCTCTCGATGAGGGCCCGCGCCCGGGCACGCGCCTCCTCGGGCACGGTGTGACGCCGCGGATAAATACCGAGGGGCCGGGTGGCGTCGATGGCCATCTTGGCCGTGGTGCCCGCCCGCGTCGACGGATCGAGAATGGCGCCCATCATGTTGGGCACGATGAACACGTCACGGTCCGCCTGCATGCGCGTGGCCACCGCCCACAGCACGTCGCCCTCGTCGAACACGTCGACGTCGTCGTCCACCACCACCACCAGCTTGAGGGCGAGGTCCTCGCCGAAGGCCGTCATGGCCGCGTTCTTGGCCTGCCCCTCCGCGGAGGGCTTCATGGAAATATAGCAATGCAGCCGACAGGTGCCCGAGTGCGGGTACGAGACGCCGCGCAGGCTCGGATACTGGCCGCGCAGCACCTTCAGCATGCGCGCCTCCTGGGGCACGGCGAGGAGCTGGGTATGCTCGGCGGAGATGCCGCCCACGATGTCCTGGTAGAGCGCGTCGCGACGATGGGTGATGGCGGTGACCTCGATGACGTGCTGGGTCGACCGCTCCGAGGCGTAGCCGGTGAACTCCGCGAAGGGGCCTTCGGGCTCGCGGGTTCCCGCGAGTATCTTGCCCTCCAGGGCGAACTCCGCCTCGGCGGGCGCTTCCACGGGTACGGTGACGCCGGGCACCATCTCCAGCGGCTCTCCGAGGAACCCGCCGGCCACCTCGTATTCGTCCGCGTCGATGGGGCCTTTCCACAGTCCGCTTCCGAAATTGAAGAGCGGATGCGCGCCGATCACCACCGCCACCGGCAGGTCTTCTCCGCGCTCCTCGGCGCGCCGCTGATAGTCCCAGAGGTGACGCCGGCTGTGCAGGCTCGTGCCCACCCGGTTGCGCCCGCGCAGCTCCATGCGGTGGAAGCTGGCATTGCGCACGCCGGTGTCCGGGTCCTTGGCCACCACGATACCGTTGGTGATGTACGGGCCCGCGTCCTCCGTGAAGTGGTTGATGATGGGCAGCTCGCCCAGATCGATCTCGGCCCCGGTCTTCACCACCTCGCGCACCGGCCCACTCTGGCGCAGGACGGGCGGGATGCGGCGATCTCCCCGCCTCACCCATTCATCGTGCAGGCTCTCCAGAGGCACCCCGAGGGCGCGGGCATAGCGCCGGCGATGGCCGAAGATGTTCGTCACCACCGGAAAGCGCGAGCCGCGCACCCGCTCGAACCACAGCACGGGATACTCGCCGCGGCGCTCCAGCTCGAGGACGAGGGCGGTGATGTCGGAGCCCGGCTCGACCTCGCCCGGAATGCGCCAGATCTCCTCGGGCGACTTCGACTCCAGGTCCTGCAGGAAGGCGCGGAGGTTCATTCGTCGGGTCCGTCCCATAGCGTGAGCATGGTGCCAACCCCCTTGGCCTCGGCCTGCGCGTGGATCCACGCGCCGAGGACGATATCACTGATGGCAAAGCCCCGATGCCAGAAGATGATGCGCTCGGCGGGATCGGCCCGCCCCACGTGCGTCCCGTGCACGATCTCGCCGATCTCCGCATGCACGTGCTCGCGCCGGAGCGCCCCGCTCGCGATGAGCGGATGGAGCTGGCCGCCGTGCTGGCACTGCGCCCAGTCATCGACGACCAGCTTGTCGGCTCGAAAAGGCAGCTCGGGATCGATGGCCATGACCCAGCCATAGGTCACGAGCAGCGCGCCCGGCTCGAGCCACGCGTCGCGAACGAGCACCTCGGGACGCTCGAGCCGCGTCGCCTCCACCACGATGTCGGCGCCACGCACGGCTTCTTCCGCGCTGTCCATCGGCCGCGCGTCGAGGCCGAGCGTCTGGCGCACCTCGGCAGCGAGCCGCTCGCGGGTTTCCCGCCGCTTGCTGGTGATGCGCACCTCGCGCAGCGGAAAGAGCGCGGCAAGCGCGGTGAGATTGCTGAGCGCGCTCCCGCGCGCACCGAGATGGGCCACCACCGAGGAATTGGGCCGCGCGAGATACTTGGCGCCTATGCCCGTCACCGCGCCCGTCCTGAGCCACGTGAGCAGGGTCGCGTCCATGAGACAGCGCGGCACACCGGTGGCGGGATCGTACAGGGTGAGCATGGCCACTTCCGAGGGGAGCCCGGCCTTGTAGTTGTCCACGTAGTCGCCGACCACCTTGACGCCCGCTGCCTCCACGGGAGCGACAAAGCCGGGGAGGATGTTGAAGTGGCCGTTGAAGCGGTGGTCGAGGTGGATATGGCTCTTCGGGGGCAGCACCACTTCCCCTGCCCCGTGGGCGAGGAGGCCGCGCTCGATCACCTCGAGCAAGATCTGCGTCGAGGGCAGCAGCCCCTGCACCTCGGCGCGATTCAAGAACCTGAACGCTACTCTTGCCATTGCTCCAGAGCCACGAAGTATTCGGTAGATTCTCGGGCGCGGCTGGGGGGCATGTCCTCCCGGGACCACCCTGAGTCGCAGACGTTTGCGGAGTCTCGGGCCCGATTCAAGAACCTGAACATGGGCTCTGGCCGTCGGTGGTGATTACGCGGGCGCGGTTGGGGGGCGTGCCCTCCCGGGACCACCCTGAGTCGCGAGCGTCTGCGGAGTCTCGGGCCCGCCACGAGATGGGCGTCTGTGGCTTCGACCACACGCAGAAGATAGGGGCCCCGGGAGGGCACGCCCCCCAACCACGCCCTCTCCGTTTCGCCAACCTATCTCTCACGCGCGACTCTCATCCATGTCTCTGGAGTGCTCCTGCCGTAGGTGCTGTTTCGTGCCTCCGTGCGGTTCCCCAGCTCTCCACGCGGGGAGCTGGGTGGGGTAGGGGGGATTCCCTCCCCAGGCCCGTGTCTTCTGGGGAGCCTCTCAACGCCGCCAGGCAACATCTCGTGGCGGGCCAAGAGTGGCCACGCGGAACGCGACTCAGCGTGGTCTGGGGAGGGAATCCCCCCTGCCCCGCCCAGCGCGTCATCATCGCCAAGCCGAATACGAATCACCGTCATCACCATGACTGCTAAGGCTTGTACGCCTTGGCCTGCTCCACGATAGCGGCGCGGTCGAACTTGTTGATCTGGTCGATGAGCGCGGCGGTGTAGAGCTCGGCCGCGGGCACCGTCCCCTCGACGAACTTGTATTGCTTGAAGATGCTCTCGAGCTTCTCCCACTGGGGCAGCGTCCCGATGCCGAAGCGCGGGTCCGGGCGATTGTCCACCCGCTGGAGGGAAAAGCGCGCGTTGAAGACATTCAGCGCATCTCTGAGGGCCTTGGCCTCGTCCCCGGTTTGCGGCTTGGTCTGCGGATACATCTTCCAGTGGATGCGGATGGCCGCCTCGGGATTGGCGAGACCGAACACCGTGGCCTTGGCCACGCCGCGGGCGAAGCCCGCGAGGATGGCGGCATTCTCCGTCACCTGATCGTCACGCGTGGCCAGCGTCTGGCCGAGCATTTCCTGGATCAGGGGGGAATCCAGACGGCGGAGCTGCATCCCGCTATTCTCGATCGAAGCCTGCAGCGTGTCCCACAAGGCGAGGCAGTCGACCGTCTTCTGCTGGAGGGCCAGCCGGCCCGGCGCGCCCACCCCGACGGCGAGGATCTTCACGTCCTACTCCGGATCGAGGCCTACCGAGGCGACCAGCGCCTTCGCGAACGGCACCGAGCCCGAGGCCAGCGCCGGCACGCCGATGGTCTTGCCC
>DASYQB010000008.1:0-5583 GCA_036005985.1 Candidatus Methylomirabilota bacterium
CGACGTCCGTCAAGCAGCTCTTCCAGCAGCTCACCGAGCTGCACCCCGCCCTCGGCCGTCATCTCGACGACGGCATCGCGGTGGCCATCGACGGCCAGATCTTTCAGGACTCTCTCTTCGAGCCGATCGGTCCCGACTGCGAGGTCTTTCTCCTGCCCCAGATCGCGGGTGGCCTGACAGCCGTCTAGTCAGACCCTTCTCCCCCTAGCCGCACTTGAAGAGCCGCCAGGCCTTGGCCGGCTCGAGGGATCCCTGGCCGTGCAGCAGGGGGCAGCCGCGCCGCCCACCAGCACCCCCGAGGCGAGATTCATCTCACACGCGCTGGGGCGCCGACAGCGCGGTCGCCGGGAGAGGCCGGCGCCGCCACAGGCTGGCTCTCCACTTTATGCCGATGAGCACGGTGAAGAGCAGGCCGACGATCGCGAACGCGCTGATGGTCAGGGGAAAGCCGATGCGCTCGATGAGGGCGCCGGAAGCGACGAGCCCGAGAGGCAGCCCATACACCGCGAGGGCCCGCACGCCCATGACGCGTCCGCGAAAGCGATCGCCGCTCATGGCGAGGAGCGTGGCGGTCATGGAGATCATGCCCACGTTCTGGACGAAGCCCGCGGTGAAGAGGGTGAGGAGCCCCGCTTCCAGGCTCCGCAGTTGCCCGAAGGCGATGAGGAGCACGTACCAGATGACCGTGTACACGAGCATGGAGCGGCCGGGATGGCGGGATCCGCCCGTGATCACCACGGTGATCGACGCGAGGAGGCCGCCCAGGGAGAAGCTCGCGACTAACCAGCCCAGGCCCGTGGCATCGACCAGGTAGATCTCTCGCGCCACATAGGGCAAGAGCCCGTTGGTGGCGGGGTACGCGGTGAGATTGATCAGGAAGGCGAGCCACATCCCCGCGATGAGGGCGGGCGTCCGCAGCACGTGCACGACGCCGTCCTTGAGGTCACGCCAGCGCGAGGACGGGGACTCGCCGGACGACGCGGGGACGTCGGTCGCCGCCGGATCGGCGACCTTCCGTCCCCGAGACACCCCGCGCGTCAAGGCGAGGCTGACCAGGTAGAGCGCGGTCACCACCGCATAGGCGAGCGCGACGCCGAGCGCCGTGGACAGCGCGGCGCCGGCGAGGGCGCCCGCCACGCGCGCCGAGTCCGCGGCGGCGCGGGACATTCCGAGGGCGCCCACGATCTGGTGGGGAGGGATGGTCTCCCCGATGAGCCAGTGGCGCATCACGAGATCGTTGGTGCGCACGATGCCCGACAGTGCCGCCACCGCGAAGACCCACACCGGCGTGAGGGTAGCCGTGATGGAGAGAAGCATGATGAGGGCCGAGAACACGGCGTAGCTCGCGCGCATGGCGCACAGCATGAGGCGGCCGCCCAGCCGGTCGCCGAGCACGCCGAACATGGGCGCGGCCAGCGAGCCGAGAAAGGGCAGGGAAGCGAAGGCGGTGAGGAGGAGCACGGAGCCGGTGTTGACCATGACGTACCAGCCGAGGATGAGCGTCTCCATCTCGAACGCCCAGGAGGTGAGGAGGTCGGCGGGAAGCTGGAAGCGGAAGCTCCGGATCCGGAAGACAGTCAGGATCAACAGTCGCGGACTCTCCTCGTTGAGTGCGGGCAGGAGGCAGCGCGTGAGGACGCGCCACGAGCCTACACCAAACTGCTATACTCTTGGGCACGCTCATGTCCTCGCCCCGTGTGTTCTACGGCTGGTGGATCACTCTCGCCTTCTCCATCATGGTCTTCGTATCCGCGGGCGTGCGCCACGCCGTCGGTCCCTTCCTCAAGCCGATGGTGGCGGACCTCGGCATCGACCGCGCCAGCTTCTCGCTCGTGATCGCCCTCGGCCTCCTCCTCTACGGTCTCTTCATGCCCTGGGTCGGCAGCCTCGCCGACCGGCTCGGCGCTCGCGCCGTCACCTCCGCCGGGTGCGTGGTGCTCGCGGCCTCGCTGGCCTTGACCGGACTCTGCGCCAACCTTTGGCAACTGGCCTTGGTGTATGGCGTTATGGCCTCCCTCGGACTGGCCGCGGTGGGCCCCGTCGTGGCCAACGCCGTGGTGAGTCGCTGGTTCGTTCGCCGTCGGGGTACCGCGGTCTCCTTGCTGGGCAGCGCGGCCATGACCGGTATGAGCCTGCTCGTGCCCGTGGTCGCCTGGCTCATCATCACGGTGGGGTGGCGCATGACCTATGGGCTGATCGGGCTCGCCGTGCTCGTGGCCATGCTGCCCCTGTGCCTCCTCGTGGTGCGTGATTCGCCCGAGTCGCTCGGCCTCGCTCCCGACGGCGAGGCGACCGAGCGGGGGACCACCGCGGTCTCCTCGACGCGAACGCCCATGGCCACGGCCATTCGCACGCTGGCCTTCTGGCAGCTCGCCGGCTCCTTCTTCACCTGCGGCTTCTCCATGAGCCTGATCTCGTCCCACGGCGTGCCCATGCTCACGGACCACGGCTACTCCCCGATCTTTGCTTCATGGATCGTGGGCGTGCTCGGCGCCTCGAGCATGGTCTTCACGCTGGGACTGGGCGCGCTGGCCGACCGCTGCGGGGCGAGGCCGGTGCTCGCTGGCATCTATTCGGGCCGCGCGCTGATCTTCGCCGGTCTCTTCCTCGTGCGCGACAACGGCCTGCTCATGCTTGGCGTGGCCATGGTGGGCGGGATCACCATCGCCGGCTCCATGTCCATGACGTCGATGCTGACCGCGGACATCTACGGCCGCTACTCGGTGGGGTCGATCCTCGGCGCGATCTTCCTCGTGCACCAGACGGGAGCGGCCCTCGGCTCTTCACTGGCGGGGAGGCTCTTCGAGTCGACGGGAGGCTACGGCGCGGCGTTCGCGGTGGCCTGCGCGCTCCTCGCCGCGGCCGGGCTGGTCAGCCTGCGCATCGACAACGGCGCGCGCGTCTTCCGCTGGGCGGCCCGCGGCGCGGGCGCCTGACCACTACTCCGGGAGACCCTCGATCGCCCACGTGGCGAGCTCGAGGGCGTTGGGCGCCCCGAGCGCACCCAGCCATCGCCGATAGATCACGATGATGTCGCCCGACCGGTAGAGTCTGGCCAGGGATCGGTTCACCGCGATCCGGAAGTCCGGATCGCCCCGTCGCAGCATCAGCGCATAGGGCTCGTAGGAGAAATAGCGATCGAACAGCGCGAAGCTAGCCGGATTCGTGGCGGTGAGGGCGAGGCCGATCAGGATCTCCCGATCCGAAGCGTAGGCGTCGGCGGTCTTGTTCTCGAGCGCAGTGCGGCCGTCCGAGTGATCCTTGACGGGGACGAGCTGCACGGACGTCGAGGACCTGTCCAGGACGTCCTTGAGAGCGCGCTCGGTGGTCGTGCCCGGGATGACGGCGATCCGGAGCCCGCTCAGGCTGGCCGTCACCGTTTCCTTGAGGGTGAGAAGGCTCGCCCCCGTCACGAAGGTGGTGAGGCTGAAGTCGGCCTGGGCCTGGCGAGACAACGTGTTGGTGGTCGAGCCGCATTCGAGATCGATGGTGCCGTTCTGCACGCTCGCCACGCGGTTCTCGACGGTCACCATGATCCACTTGACCGCGAGGTCGGGCATCTGGAGATCGCGCTTCAGATCGTCGGCCACGCGATTGCACAGGTCCACGGAGTAGCCGTTCGGCTTCTGGTCGGCGCCCACGAAGGAGAAGGGCACCGACGAGTCGCGATAGCCGAGGTTGATGGTCTTCGTGGCCTTGATGCGATCGAGGGTGCCCCCGGCCGCCGCGCCCTGCCCCGCCGGCGTGGACGCACAGCTACTCGAGGCGAAGAGCAGCGCGAGCAGCCCGACCACTGCAGAGATTCTCATGGCGTCCTTCTCCTGACGGTGAGGGAGGCTCAGCGTGCCGCCGGCATGGTGTCGGCGAGCCACTCGAGGCCGAGATCGGCGAGCTTGGCGCGCGTGGGATAGCCGGTGGCCGGATCGCAGCCCGCCAGCTCGTAGTACGTGGCGCGGGCGTGCGCGAACTCTTCCTGGGTCAGCGCCACCCCGGCCGTCGGCCCCTTGCCCGTGAGCGGCTGGAAGAGCTTCTTGGGCAGCGTGTCGGCGTCCTTCCCGATGCCCTCGCGCGCGTTGAAGGCGCGCATGAGATTGATCTTCCGCTCGCCGATTTGCATCAGCTCGCTCATGGTGGCGTCCCAGCCGGTGCCCGCGTGCACCAGCTCCACGGTCTCCGAGGGACCGTAGAGCTGCCACGAGGGACCCCACACGAACTGGCAGAGGCCGAGGGTGTCGAGCGCGGAGTAGAAGCACTGGGTGGTGTAGGCGAAGCGGACCTTGTCGTCGGAAAGATCGCGAAGGTCCATGTCGCCGAACTCGCCGATCTCCGCGAGCCGCCGGCGCTGGAGGCTGCCCGGCTTGGCCCTGAGCATGGAGTCGTGCTCGGACGATTGATGGTCGGCGCCGAAGGCATTGACGGCATAGATGAGGCCGAGCGAGCGCTTGTGCTGCGGCATGTGCGCGGGAAGCTCCTGCCCCTTGACCGTCACGGTGAGGTCGACGGCGGCCGGTCCCAGGGTCTGGGCGGCGCGCAGGCTCCCCTCGGCGAGGAGATCGCCCACGCCCTTCCGCAAGGCGATGGCCTCGATGGCGCGGAGGACGGACTGGCCATCACCGAAGGCGAGACCGAGTCCCTTGTCGTCGAGGAGACCGTTGGCCTTCGCCTCCATGGCCCAGGCGATGGTGGCGCCGGCCGAGATCGTGTCCATGCCGTACATGTTGGCGTCGGCGGAGGCCTTGGAGAGCAGCTTGAGGTCGCCCACCCCGCACATGCTGCCGAAGAAGGTCAGGGTCTCGTACTCGGGTCCGCCGTAGACGGGGTCGATGTCGAGCCCCGGCTCGTGCACCTCGACCACGCGCTTGCACTTGACCACACAGGCGTAGCAGGTGTCGCGCTCCTTGAGGATGGTCTTGACCAGCGTGGAGCCGTCGATGTCCTTGCACTGCTCGAAGGTGCCCTCGGTGTAGTTGCGCGTGGGCTGGCCGCCCATCTTGTCCTGGATGGCGAGCACACCCGCCGTGCCGTACTCGCCGAACCACTTGATGCCGGGGTTGGCCTCCTCGAGCTCCTTGAGCCGCTTGACGAGCCCGCGGAAGAGCTCGGGCACGGCGGGCTTCGGCGACTTGGATCCGCGCACCACCACCGCCTTGAGCCGCTTCGAGCCCATGACGGCGCCGAGCCCGGTGCGTCCGTTGGCGCGATTGACCATGTTCATGATGGCGGCGAAGCGCACGAGATTCTCCCCGGCGGGGCCGATCTGCGCGATCTCCACCTTCTGATCGCCCAGCTCTTCCTTGATGCGCGCGTCCACCTCGCCGGTGACCTTGCCCCAGAGGTGCGTGGCGGGCCGGAGCTCGGCCTTGCCGTCGTTGAGCCAGAGGTAGACGGGCTCCTTCGACCGGCCGGTGAAGACGAAGGCGTCCGCGCCGGCCGCGCGCATCTCCGCGGGGAAGAAACCGCCGCACTGGCTGTCGCCGATGGCGCCGGTGAGCGGCGAGCGTGCGCACGCCGTCATGCGGCTCTGGCCCGAGATCGCGAGCCCGGTGAGCGGGCTCACCGCCATCACGAGCGCGTTGTCGGGGC
>DASYQB010000009.1:0-1580 GCA_036005985.1 Candidatus Methylomirabilota bacterium
CGCGGTCCCCCGGTCGGAGGGCTGAGCCAGCACGTGGAACCCCTCGAGTCCGGACATCTCCGGGGCGAGGTAGCGCGCGTGGCTGGCGAGCGTCACGATCACGGTGCGCTCTCTCGGCACCAGCCGCCCCACCCGATCGAGAGTCTGGCGCAGCAGGGTCGCATTGCCGGTCAGCGCGGCGTATTGCTTGGGTCGCGGCTCTCCGTACAGCGCACGGGTCAGGGGCCGGAGCCGCACGCCTTCTCCGCCGGCCAGGACGATGGCCCAGAGATGTCCCTCCTGAGGGTTCACCGGGCACGCGGCTCCTTCGGGTTCAGTGCACGTCATCGCGGTCTCACGCATAGAGTCCCTCCTGAGCGGCTGCCGGGCAAGCTTGCGCGTCGTGCGCCGACGGGCCCGGCCGCCATAGAGATTGGTACTGAGAAGACAGCGAAGGGCTACGGTGCGGGCGGAGCGCGGGAGCGGACGGGGGACGGGGTGCCGGCGGCAGACGCCGGGTCCCGCACGGGGGAGAGACCCTCGACCGGGAAGAAGGTGAGGTGGACGTCGAGGAGTGCGCCGGTGGCGCCGGTCGCCCACGCGGCGAGCGCGATCAGGTCGTCCTGGTCGCCGTCATCGTACACGCCGACGATCCAGCTCGGATCCGGCGGGCTCGCGTGAGCCATGGCCGGCAGCGCCGCGATCGAGGCCAGGACGAGGGCGGACAGCGCGCGTCGCATAGGCCTTTGGCGGAGCGGGGTCCCGAGTTATTCATTTGACAATACCAGGTGAGGCATCTGTAATGGCCCGCGCGGACAGATGCCCAACCAAGGCTGCTTGGGGAGGATCCACATGCTCAAAGCGCTCGCAGGGTTGATCGCGGCCGTCCTCCTCTTGAGCGCCCCGTGGTCGGAGGATGCGCGCGCCCAGGGCAAGAAGCTCAAGATCGGCGTGATCTTCGACTACACCGGCCCGCTCGCCGGCGGGGGCTCCGACCTCCACGCCCTCGGCGCCAAGATCATGATCGACCACTTCGCCAAGAAGGGCGGCGTCGAGGGGTACGCGATCGAGGCGGTCTACGCCGACGCCCAGAGCAAGCCCGAGATCGCCATCAACGAGGCGGTGCGCCTGATCGAGCAGGAGAAGGTCGACATGGTGCTCGGCTTCTACTCCTCGGCTCAGTGCGTGCCCGTGGCCGCCCGGGTCGAGCAGCTCAAGAAGTTCATGTGGATCACGACCTGCATCTCCTCGGCGGTGCTCGAGAACCGCAACCTCAAGTATGTCTTCCGCATCCAGCCGAGCGGCCGGCAGTTCGGCCTGATGTCGACCGATTTCATCGCCCAGAACTCCAAGGCCAAGCTCAACAAAGAGCCGAAGGATCTCCGGGTGGCGATCATTCACGAGGATGGGGCGTACGGCGTCGACGTGTCCAAGGGCAACGAGGAGGGCGCGAAGAAGGCCGGGTTCAACATGGTGCTGAAGGAGGGGTATTCCGCGACGGCGCCCGATCTGTCGCCGCTGGTGACCAAGCTCAAGCGCGCGCGTCCCGACGTCATCTTCCATACGGGCTACAATCCCGACATCACGCTGTTCCTGCGCCA
>DASYQB010000010.1:0-11445 GCA_036005985.1 Candidatus Methylomirabilota bacterium
CGCGGCGGGCAGCTACAATCTCTTCGGCCGCGTGGAGCGCGTGACGGCGCCCCTCGCGCGGGCGCGGGAGACGGCGGCCGCGGTGGGGCTGGCCGAGCGTCTCGACACGGTGGCCGGCCAGCTCTCCTACGGCGAGCAGCGTCAGCTCGAGGTGGGCGTGGCCCTCGCCTCGCGACCCAAGCTCCTCCTTCTCGACGAGCCCACCGCGGGGATGTCCCCCGAGGAGACCCAGCGGATGACCCGGATGCTCGAGGGGCTGCCCCGCGAGGTGACCCTCCTCATCATCGAGCACGACATGGACGTGGTCGCCTCTCTCGCCGACCGCGTCACCGTGCTCCACTACGGCGAGGTGCTGACCGAAGGCACCTTCGACGAGGTGAAGCGCGATCCGCGCGTGTACGAAGTCTATCTGGGGAGCGAGTGATGCTGGAGGTGGACGGGATCCACACCTACTACGGCGAGAGCCATATCCTCCACGGTGTCTCCCTCCGGGTGGAGGCCGGCGAGGCGGTGGCTCTCCTCGGGCGCAATGGCGCGGGGAAGACCACCCTCATCCGGAGCGTGGCCGGTTTCACCCCGCCGCGCGACGGCCGGGTGCGTCTCGACGGTGAAGCGATCGAGGAGTGGCCCGCCCACCGCATCGCGCGGCGCGGTCTCGCCCTCGTGCCCCAGGGCCGGCGCATCTTCGCGCCCCTCACCGTGCGGGAAAATCTCCTCCTGGGCGCGCGCGGCTCCGCGTGGACCCTCGAGCGCGTCTATGATCTCTTCCCGCGTCTCCGCGAGCGCTCTGACCAGTGGGGCGGCACGCTCTCGGGCGGGGAGCAGCAGATGCTGGCTATCGCGCGCGCTCTCCTGACCAACGGGCGTATGCTGGTGCTCGACGAGCCGTCGGAAGGGCTGGCCCCCGCCATTGTGCGAGAAGTCGGACGCATCGTGAGCGGGCTCAAGGGCGAGCGGCTCTCCATCCTGCTCGTCGAGCAGAACTATCACCTGGCCCTGCGGGTCGCCGATCGCGTCTACGTCATGAACAAGGGGCAGATCGTGTGGGAGGGCACGCCCGCCGCCCTGCAGGCGGCCGAGGACGTCAAACGTCGCTATCTGGGGGTGGCATGAGCTGGATCGATCCGGACTTTCCGAAGCGCGCCACGCCGAGTGACATCGTGGGGCGGGTGCTCGGCCTCAATCCTGGAATGATGACGGGGCCGGGCACCAATACGTATCTGGTGGGGACGCGCGATCCGATCCTCATCGACACGGGGGCGGGAGTGGCCGGCTACATGGGCGTGTTCGGCGAGTACCTGGCCGAGCGCGGCTGGCGTGGTCCCTCGCGCGCCATCCTCACCCACCGGCACGTGGACCACATCGGCGGCGTGGCGCAGCTCCGCGAGCGCTTTCCCGGCCTGCCCGTGGCCAAGATGATCCACAAGGACGAGAACCTGCCCGAGGGAACGGCGGATCTCCGTGACGGGCAGGCGGTCAAGGGCGATAGTGTGACGCTGATCCCGGTGCACACGCCCGGCCACGCCTCCGATCATCTCTGCTACTTCCTCGAGGAGGAGCGGGCCCTCTTCAGCGGTGACCTGATCCTGAACGGCTCGACGAGCGTGATCCCGGACGAGGACGGCGACCTCGCCGACTACATGGCCTCGCTCCGCCGCGTGCAGGCCCTCCGCCCGCAACGGATCTATCCTGCGCACGGCGCGGTGATCGAGGACGCCGCAGGCAAGATCCAGGAATACATCGATCACCGAATGGAGCGGGAGCGGCAGATCCTCGAGACCCTGGGCACAGGGGCACGCACCATACCGGAGATAGTCAAGGTCATCTACGCCGACGTTCCGGAGAAGCTTCACGTGATGGCAGGCAAGTCCGTTCACTCCCACCTCAAGAAGTTGGTCAAGGACGGCCGCGTCAGCGAAGAGAAGCTCGACTCCGCTCCTTCGCGCTGGACTTTGCTCTAGTATCGCGCGCTGCTTCGGTACGAAGTCGGCTCCCCACGCGTGGCAGACGGGGCCTGTCGCCGAGGGTGCCGGTGCGCAGCCAGCTTCGCCACTGCTGGATTCTGCTGTAGTTCCCCACGCGTGGCGGACGGGGCCTGTCGCCGAGGGTGCCGGTGCGCAGCCAGCTTCGCCACCCTACGCTTCGTGAATCGCAGCCCTGCGGGCTGCGCGCACTCGCGAAGGGCCCACTCCCGCTGGCTGCGCACCGGCACCCTCGGCGCCACCCGTCCGGTTATCGTGTGTGGGTTAGACGCGGGGAGCTGAGTCAGTCATGAGGAGCTGCGTCAGTCTTGAGGGGCGATGACGAGGCGGTAGCCGAGGTCGAGCTCGGATTCGGCGAGGAGGTGACGGTGGCGGCGATGCCAGGTGCCGTCGTCGAGATCGCGGCGGAGGCGCGTGAGACCGGGCTCGAGCGTGTCGAGCTTGGTGAAGGTGGACATGGCCCCGCGCACGCCAGGATCGAGATAGGCGTGCGGGCGTCGCCAGTACGCGCCGAGAAAGCCATCCGTGCAGTCGTGCGGAATGAGCAGAGGATGGACCTCGATGGGCCCGAGCGCGTGCCGAAGGTCATCGATGCTGGGAAAGATCGGACGATCGGTGGTTATCAGGGCGGGGAAGTACTCGTCGGTGAGCCAGAAGCCCGGCGAGGCGGGATCCCAGGTGAAGAGAACGACTCGGCGCCGCGCCACTCGCTTGAGCTCGGCGAGGCCGGTCGCCCGATCCGGCCAGTGATGGACGGTGAGCACGGCGAGAGAGGCGGCGAAGGAGCCGTCGCGAAATGGCAGATGGGTCGCCGAAGCCTGGACTACGGAAGGGCTGCTTCTCCCGCGCTGCCGAATCATGGCGGCGGAGGGTTCGACCGCCACCACGGTGCGGTCGGCCGGTTCGTAGGAACCGGCGCCCGCGCCGACATTGAGCACGGTGTCCGCGTCACCGAGAGCGCGCACGATCGCGCCGGCGATGCGCGGGTCGGGACGGCGGTACGCGCCGTAGCCGCCGCCGATCTGATCGTAGAGCTCCGGCCGGGTCACTCGCAACCCGGCCGACGGGATCGCGACAGATCCGCTCGAGGGCGCGAGCCCAGCAGTCGAGCTTCGTGCGGGGCCGGATGCGATACGTTCGCGTGCGCCACGGAGACGGGGGGAAGCGCACCTTGGGGCTTGGGCATGGAAGCCTCCTGGAGCAGGGGGGAAGCGGGCTAGGTGCGCGCGGCGGCGATCAGTGAGGCGAAGAGCCGGCGGGCCGACTCGGAGCCGCCCACCAGATGCTCAGGGTGCCACTGGACTCCTACCACGAACCGCGAATCGTCGTCGAGCTCCACGCCCTCCACGAGCTGGTCGTCCGCCCATGCCACGGGCTTGAGCCCGCGCCCGAGCGCCTTGATCACCTGGTGATGGAAGCTGTTCACCTCGACGTCGTCGGTACCGAGGACCTTGGCGAGACGGCTGCCCGGCGCCACGGTGACCTTGTGGGTGGTCTGGTCGCGCGCTTCCGTCTGGCTGTGCTGGATGGCCGTGCCGGGCTCCGTGCCCACGTCCTGGTACAGCGTGCCGCCGAGGGCTACGTTGAGCACCTGAATGCCCCGGCAGATGGCGAGGAGCGGCGTGTTCTTCTCGAGCGCCATGTGAGTCACCGAAGTCTCGAGGGCATCGCGCGAGGGTGCCACATCGTAGAGCGTGGGATGCGGCGTCTCGCCGAAGGAGGCGGGATCCACGTCGCCACCGCCGGTGAGGAGGACGGCGTCGAGACCGCGCACCAGGCGCTCCAGGGAGGCTTTGGAAAGCTGGGGCGGCAGCAGCACGGGGACGCCGCCCGCCTGCTGCACCGCTTCGAGATAGGCGGAATTGACGTACGCACGCTCGGGAGACTGGCCGACGGTGATGGAGGTGGTCACGCCGACCAGTGGTTCGCGAGACATGGCGCTATGCTACCATACGCCGCATGAGCCTCGACTCCGCCTCCTCACAGAAAGACGCCGGCGCCGCCCCCGCAGGGGGACCGATGCATCAGGTGATGGGTCGCCGCTGGATGGTCGCGGCGGGACATCCATTGGCCGCGCAGGCCGCCGCGCGCATTCTCGAGGCCGGCGGCAATGCCATCGACGCCGGGGTGGCCGCGGGATTCACCCTCGGGGTCGTGCATCCAGACATGGTCAGCTTTGCGGGAGTGGCGCCCATCCTCGTGCACCTCGGACGCACCGGCGAGACCTTCGAGGTCTCCGGCGTCGGCCCTTATCCCAAGCGCGCGACGGCGGAGTTCTTCCGCGAGAAATGCGGCGGCCAGATTCCCGTGGGCCTGCTCCGCACCGTAGTGCCCGCGGCGCCCGATGCGTGGGGCACGGCTCTCGAGCGCTGGGGGACGAAGAGCTTCGGCGAGACGGTGGCGCCCGCCCTCGAGTGCGCGGAGCACGGCTTTCCGCTCTCCGTCTTCTCTGCTTACCAGCTGGGCCGCGCCGCCGACAAGATTCGCCGCTTTCCCACCTCGGCCGCGGTCTACCTGAAGGACGGACAGGGCCCGCCCCCCGGCCACCTGCTCGTGGAGGCGGAGCTCGCGCAGACCATCAAGATCATGGTCGCCGCCGAAGTGAAGTCGCGCGCCCGGGGCCGGGCCGGGGCCATCCGCGCCGCCCGAGACTCGTTCTACAAGGGCGAGATCGCCCAGCGTATCGCCGACTACCACGCGCGCGAAGGCGGACTTCTCACCACCGAGGACCTGGCCGACTTCTCCGTGAAGGTCGCGCCCGCCTTGAAGACGTCCTTCGGCGAGTACGAGATCGCCTCGTGTGGGTTCTGGTGCCAGGGGCCGGTGCTCCTCCAGATGATGAATCTCATCGAGAGCTACGATTGGCGCGCCCTCGGCCACAACACCCCGCGCGCTCTGCACATCCTCGCCGAGGCGATGAAGCTCGCCTTCGCCGATCGCGAGGCGTACTACGGCGATCCGCTGTACGTGAAGGTGCCGGCGGACGGGCTCCTGTCCAAGGAGTACGCGAGAGTGCGGCGAGCCCTCATCCGCGAGGATCGCGCCTGGCCCGATCTGCCTCCCGCGGGCGATCCGTTCGGGCTCCGCGCCACCGCCAATGGTGGCCACGGCGTGTCCGGGCCCGTCTCTCTAAGGCCCGAAGGCTCGCTCGATACCTCGTATGTCTGCGTGGTCGACGCCGAGGGCAACGCGTTCTCCGCAACGCCCAGCGATCCCGGAGTCGATTCGCCGCTCATTCCGGGTGTCGGCTGCGTCGTGTCGCCGCGCGGATCACAGGGGTGGCTCTCCCCGGGTCATCCGAGCCTGGTCGCCGGCGGCAAGCGGCCGCGTCTCACGCCGGCGCCCGCCATGGTGCTGCGTGACGGTCGCGCCTTCATGCCCATCGGCACACCGGGCGGCGACGTCCAGCAGCAAGCCATGCTCCAGGTCTTCCTCAACGTGACCGCGCACGGCATGGCCCCGCAGCAGGCGATCGAGTCGCCACGCATCGCCACGCGGAGCTTCCCGGATTCCTTCTGGCCGCACGTGCACGCTCCCGGCGTGCTCGAGGCGGAGTCGCGCCTGAGCGCGGAAACGCGCGCCGCTCTGGGGACGCTCGGCCATTCCGTGTCCGCGTGGCCCGACCGGGACTGGCGCGCAGGCGCCGTGTGCTGCGTGGTCGTGGGGCCGGACGGCACGCTCCGGGGCGGGGCGGATCCGCGCCGCGGAGCGCTCGCTATCGGCTGGTAGCTGCGGCGGCGGCTCCCGCGTAGGCGGAGATCAGCGCGGGGAGCTGGAAGGGCTTGGCGATCACGAAGTCCACCGCCGGGCTCGCCTTCCCGCCCGGCGCTTCAGTCTCGTCCCATCCCGTCATGAGGCCGATGCGCAGGCCCGGCCACTGTCCTTTCACGGAGCGCGCCAGGTCCGTGCCGGTCATGCCCGGCATGCCCAGATCGGTCAGGACGAGATCCACGGATTGCCCTCCGTCGAGCCAGGCCAGCGCCTCGCGGCCTCCCGCCGCCTCGAACGTCGTGTGGCCGGCCGAGCCGAGCAAGTCGGCCACCGCGGTGCGGACATCCGGCTCATCGTCGACCACGAGCACGCGCAGGGCCGTTGTTTCCACGAGCGGTGCAGGGAGAGACGGCTGGACACGCACCGTAGGCGGCATCGCGGGGAACGTGAGGTGCACGGTGGTGCCGCGGCCCAGCCCGGTGTCGATGTCGATCCGGCCGTTGTGACGCTGGACGATGCCGTAGGTGACGGAGAGGCCGAGGCCCGTGGTCTTGGGCCCCTTGGTGGTGAAGAACGGCTCGAAGGCGCGCTGGCGCACTTCATGGGACATTCCCGAGCCGGTATCCGACACCGCGCAGTGGACTTCCTTGGCGTCTGACCACGTGCGCAGCGAGAGCTGGCCACCGCCCGGCATGGCATCGATGGCATTGAGAACGAGGCTCATGAGAACCTCGCGAAGCGGCGCGATCTCTCCCGCCACCGCCCTGATGCCCCCGAGGTCGAGCTCGGTGTCGATACGGATCTGGCGGAGCTGGGCTTCGTTGTGCCAGCGCGGCCGTGTCAGCTCGAGCACTTCCTGGGCGAGCTGGTTGAGGTCCACCGGCGTGGCGCGTGACACCGGCTGCACACGGCTGAAGCGCTGGACGCGGCGGACCACCTCCGCGCCGTCCTGAGCCGCCCGCTGGATGATCTCGATGTAGCGCCGGGCGTCGGGATCCGCGGGGACCTTGACGGGCAGGGTCTCCAGCCGGCCGAGGATGACCGCGAAGAGATTGTTGAGATGGTGCGCCATGCCCGAGGCGAGCTTGCCGATGGCGGAGAGGGTCTCGCCGCGCACGAGCTGGGCCTGGGTGGCGCGCAGATCGTCCACCACGCTTTGGCGCTGTCGAGCCGACTCCTGCGCGTCGTCGAGCAGGCGAGCATTGTCGACGGCATAGGCGATGTAGGTGAGAAGCGTAGTCAGGAACTGGAGATCGGAAGTGCTGAACGGGCGCGGGCTGGGTGGGCTCGTCCCCGCGTCTTCCTTCCGCACGAGGTTCATGACGCCGACCACGCGATCGCCCGCGCGCAGGGGCATACAAATGAACGATCCGCTGGCCGGCCGCGAATCCTTGACCGCCGCGAAGCGCGCCTCCTTCTCCATGCTCTCGATGACGATGGCGTCTCCGAGTATGGCTACCGTGCCCGCGAGGCCCTCGCCGAGAGCGACCTCGGTCGACTCGGGAAACTCGTCGGGCAGGCCTCGAGAGGCGGCCGACCTGAGGAGCCCTTTCTCGGTATCGAGGAGCATGATGGAGCCGGCACCGGCGTGAACCGCCCGCATAGTGGTCTGCAGAAAGGAAGGCAGGAGATCCTCGATCTTCGGGCTGCGCGCGGACAACTCGACCAGCTCGTTGAGGGTACCGAGCTTGAAAACGAGATCCTCGAGCCGCTGGGTGGAGGCCCGGAGATCGTCGAGCATCTGCTGGAAGGCACCCGCCAGTTGCCCAATCTCGGAGACATGGCCCAATCCCGGCACCCGCTGTGGCTCGCCCACGGAGACCGCGCTGGTCGCTCCGGAAGGAGTCTGGACTTTCACGGCGAGCCGGGAGATCTGGTCCACCATTCGGCGAAAAACGACGAAGCCCAGGCAGGCGATGATGAGCGCCATGAACGCGGCGAACTGCGCTTCCGTTCTCGAGATGAGGCCCGAAGCCGAGATGACGGCCACGAAGAGGAGCAGGGGGAGGAGGGCAACCAGGACGAAGATGACCGCGGCCGCTTCGCGAAGGCTCATTGCTCGGGATACGAAACCGGGGAGCTTCATCGGTGGTTCTGTCTACTGTAGAATCCCGGCGGGTCTTTCACCAAGGTTAGTATGCTGGTCCACCTGTCATCGGAGGAAGAGCCATGTTCAATCCGCTGAGCCGCAGAGAAGTCTTGAGATTCGGCGCTTTTACTACGGTGGGTGGCGTTCTGACGCCCGGCATCTCCCTCGCCCAGGCTATTGTCACGGACACCAAGGGTATTGTCGCCCGGGACATTCAGCTCACCGTGGGGGGCACGAGCATTCCCGCCTACGATGCCCGCCCCGAAAAGGCCGGCCGTTACCCCATTATCGTGGTGATCTCGGGCTTCACGGGCAACAACGAGCACAACAAAGACGTGGTGCGCCGCTTCGCCCAGGCCGGCTTTTACGCGATCGCGCCCGAGCTCTATCAACGCGAGGGCGGCATGCAGGGCAAGAACTTCCAGGAGATGGGCCAGATCGCGGGCAAGGTAACCCGGGCCCAGTACCTCGGCGATATCCGCGCTGCCGCGGACTACGCCAAGCAGCAGCCGTGGGCGCAGGCGGACCGATTGGGCGTCACTGGTTTTTGCGGTGGGGGCGCGCTGACCCTCCACTTCGCGGCAGAGTATCCGGGGGTCGCGGCGGCGGTGCCCTGGTACGGTCACGTCAAGCGGACGTACTCCGACGCGCCGGGTGTGGACGCCTTCAGCCTCGCTGACAAGCTCACCATGCCCGTGCTGGGACTCTACGGCGAGGCCGACCCCGGCATTCCGTCAGACGATGTCCGGCGCTTCGAAGCCGAGCTCAAGAAGCGCAATCCGGCGGACCAGTTCGTGCTCTATCCGGGGGCGCCGCACGCCTTCTTCTCCGACGACCGACCCCAAGTCTACAAGAAGGATGCGGCCGAGGACGGTTGGAAACGGTGCGTGGCGTTCTTCGACAAGTACCTGAAGGGGTAGTGGGGATCGCGGGCTAGGGTCGGATCTCGATCCAGGCCCGATGGTGGATGCGGCCGGTGAGACGCGAGAGCACGTCGGCCAGCCACACCTGCCAGCCGTATTTCGCGCGGAGCGCGGCGTGAGCGCAATCGATCGCATGGGGCTCCGTGAGAATGCGCGCGCTTCCCTCGCGCCATTCGCCGCGCACCCGACCGCGCACGTCCGACGGGGCCATACGCGCCTTCGAGGAACGGCGGAGCCGTTTGACCTTCCCCGATTCTCCCGCCGTGACCACGTAGAGCCTTCCCTCGGCCGCGGCAAACCACACCGGCGTCGCGACTTCCGTCCCATTACCGCGAAAGGTTGCGAGGCTCATGTAGCGGTGCCGGTCGAGATCGGCGAGATCGCTCACGGGCCGCGGCGCGCGCGTTCGGTTCCAGCCTAGCCCGCGGGGACGGGCTCGCCGGTGGGTGTGGGACGGCGGGTGGGCTTGGCGCCCACCGGCACTTCCCTGATGAGCAGAGAAAGCCCGGCGGCCACGAAGGCCATGACGGCCGCGGAGAGGAAGGCCCACGAGTAGGAGCCGGTGATGTCGAAGATCGCTCCACCCGCCCACGCCCCGATGGCCGAGCCCACCTGGTGCGAGAAGAAGATCCAGCCGGACAGCGCGCCCACGGACAGCCGTCCGAAGATGTTCGCGGTCATGGTGGTGGTGGGTGGTACCGTCGAGATGTAATTGAGCCCGAAGATCGCGGCGAAGATGTGGAGGGAGGGCACGTTCCACACGTAGAGCAGGAAGATGAGAGAGACGCCGCGCACTCCGTAGTAGAAGGCGAGCGGCCCCTTGCGGCCGAAACGATCACAAATCCAGCCCGAGAGCACCGTGCCCACGATGTTCATCGCGCCCATGAGGCCGAGGGCCTGGGCGGCGTGCATCTCGGAGAAGCCGTGCTCCGCCGCGTGAGGAATGAGGTGAGTGAGGACGAGACCGTTGGACGTATACCCGCACACGAAGAACGTGATGGCGAGGAGCCAGAATGCGGGTATGCCCATGGCCTCGGAGACGGGGACGCGCCGCTCGTCGGTGGCGCCGCCGAAGACCTTGCCCGCCGGAGTGCCCTTGCCGTAAGGCTCGAGCCCCATGTCCTTGGGGTCGTCGCGCACGAAAGCCAGGATAAGGGGAAGAGCCACCAGCAGGACGCCGATGCCGAGCCAGAGGAACGACGATCGCCAGCCGTAGAGGTGGATGATGACCATGGACAGAGGCACCACGAGCATCTGGCCCGCGGACATGGCGCCGCCGAGGATGCCCAGGATGAGCCCGCGGCGCGCCACGAACCAGCGTGCGGCGATGGTCGAGATGGTGGCCATGCTCAACCCACCCGCGCCCACCGCCATGAGCACGCCCGCGCTCGCATAGAGCTGCCAGAGATGGGCCACGAAGGAAGCGAGGATGGTGCCCACGCCGAGCGTGCCTGCCGCGAGCAGCATGACGCGCCTCGGGCCCCAGATGTCGGCGAGCCAGCCCACGGCGGGGCCCACCGCGCCGAGCACGAAGAGCGACAGGGCGGCCGCGCCCGAGAGCTGCTGGCGCGTCCAGCCGAACTCGGCCTCGATCGGCTTGATGAAGACGCCGAACACGGCGCGGATTCCCGAGCCGACCAGCACCACGAAGACCACCGCGGCGAGAAGGATCCAGCCGTAGTAGAGGGACTGCCGGGTCCTGATCACGGGCTCTCCCATGGCGCCTTGGCTTCGTGCTTCTGATGCCCCGAGGCTCGGGATGGATTCGTCACTACGGGTCCATCCGGCCCGCCACCAGCGCCTGCAGTCCCTCGCCGATGGCTCCGTGGACGTCGTAGAGGCCGGTCCGGGTGAGGCCGACGCTGTGCGGCTCCAGGGTCGTCACGGAGTCGAGCCCGATCCACTCGCCGTCGGGCAGGCGATGGAGCGAGACGCTCAGGTCGGCGTTGATGAAGGGAACGAAGCGGACAGGGTCGAGGACGGCGCCCACCCCGCTCCCGGAGTCAGCCACGACGAGGAGACGCTGGGCGGGCGACGGCGCCTCCCCCTGTACGAGGGGCACCCGCTGGCGCATCCATGCCGCCGCGCGCCCGGAGCCGATGGCCCCTCGGACCAGGCGCGACTCTATCGCGGTGGGGTAGCCGATCGTCTCGCGGAAGAAGGGAAAGCGAAACGGCTCGGCCTCCTCCGGGAGGGGGAGAAGCCGCTCGCGGACGGGGTCGGGCGCCGGCAGCGGCCGCTCCGTTCTCAAGGCGAGGGCGGTGGCGCGCGCCACCGCTTCCTCGCCCGCCCAGAGCACGGCCGCGTAGCCGAGCGCGCGGCGCCCGTCGCGCACCCGCTCCACGCGAACGCTGAGCAGCGTCGCGATGGGCACCGGGCGCAGGAAGTCGATGGTGAAGCGGGCGAGCTGGAAGGAATCGGCTTCACCCATCGCACCCTCGATGGCGCGGGCCATGAGGGCGGCCGGCGGACCCCCGTGCTGGTGTTCCGGACGCCACGGCCCTCGGGTCAGAACAGTCGGACGGAACTGGTCGCCATCGAGCTCGAAGAACGCGAGGGGATCACTCATCCGTGGCAGTGGGTCTCCGACATGGGAAGGCCCATACTGCCACAGGTGAGCGGGATCAGACGGGCTGGCCCTCGACCCGCTTGGCGAAGACGATCTCGCCCTCCTTCGCGTCGGCCACCACGGTGTCGCCGTCCTTGAACACACCCTCGAGGAGCTTGAGGGCGAGGGGAT
>DASYQB010000011.1:0-3471 GCA_036005985.1 Candidatus Methylomirabilota bacterium
CCCCGCTCCCCGCGCCCACGAGCGCACGGTGTCGTCCCCGTGCGCGGTGAGGAGGATGACGGGAATCCGATGGCCGTCGCGACGCAGCCGTTCGTGAAGCTGCCGGCCGTCCATCCCGGGCATGCACAGATCGAGGATCAGGCAAGTGGTCGCCTGCGCCTCCTCCGCACGCAAGAATTCCTCGGCCGAGGCAAACGTGACTGCCCGCAGGCCGGTCGAGCCGATGAGGTCATCGATGGCCTGCCGGATAGAGGCATCGTCGTCCACGATGGAGATGACCGGTCCGTCGTCCAGCATGAACGCTACGGTACGAGGGGGGGAGGGGACTGACCAGTCAGACCTTGGTATGAGTCGGCTACGGCTCAGCCGACCCCGCCGGCACGCGACGGGCGGCTACTCTCCCCTGCCCGAGGACTCCAGCCGCTCGGCCATCCGCACGAGATCGGGCAGCGAGTCCGCCCGCATCTTCTGCATCACCTGGGCCCGCTGGATCTTGACCGTGACCTCGCTCGTGCCGAGCTCGGCGGCGATCTGCTTGTTGAGCAGTCCGGCCACCACTCGCGCCATCACGTCATGCTCACGCGGGGTGAGAGATTCGAACCGGTTCCGGAGCTCGGTGAGCTCCTTCCGTCGCTGCCGGTCCCCGCGGTCGCGCTCGATCGCCTTCTCGATGGCCTCGAGGAGCTGCTGATCACGGAAGGGCTTGGTGAGGAACTCCACCGCCCCCGCCTTCATGGCCTGCACGGACATTGGCACATCGCCATGCGCGGTGATGAAGATGATGGGAATGGGAACGGACGAGCGGGCGAGCTCGCGCTGGAGATCGAGGCCGCTCAGGCGCGGCAAGCGCACGTCGAGGACGAGACAGCCGGGCGCCTCCGGACGCGGGCTCGCCAGGAATTCCTGGGCCGTCCGAAAGGTCATGGCGCGAAGGCCGACCGAGGCGAGGAGGTCGGCCGTAGCCTCCCGCACCGCCTTGTCGTCGTCGACCACGAACACGATTGACTCTTCCTCGCTCATGGCCTCGCTACGCTTCCCTCCGGGGGCGCTCTTTCTCATCGCGAAGGCTTGGATGACGCCGTCACTTGAACGATAGCACTTTTCCGCAGGGTCTCGGACTCGTCCCCCCGCGTTCTTCACGGTTCCCGCCCTCTCCAGTGTGTCAAGGTGTCACGCGCTCCTCTGGACATGGGGCCATTAGACGTGGCTGCGAAGCGGGGCCGACATCATACCTTGGTATGAAGGAGCTCATACCGGCCTGGGAGCATCGTCGGGTGCAGTGGCGACGCGTGCCCCCATGCTCTATCCTGCATCTATGCCGGGGCGAGCTTTCCCAGACCACACACGCGCATTGCTTTCGGCCGCTCTCCGCTACGGGCTGGCCGTGCTCTCGATCGCGACGGCGATCGGTATCGCCCTTCCCCTGGAGCGCTCCGAGCGCGCCCCCTTCGTGGCCCCCATCCTCTGCGCGGTGGTGGCGAGCTCGTGGTTCGGGGGTCGAGGCCCGGGCTGGCTCGCCGTGCTGCTCGCCATCGCGAGCGGCAAGTACTTCTTCATCGCGCCCGTTTATTCGCTGGCCCTGAGCCCCGAGATCTTGCCGCGTTTCGTTGTCTTTGCCGTCTCCGCCGTCCTTGCCCATGCCCTCACGGGGGGGAGGAGGCGGGCCGAGCAGTCGCTCCGACAGGCTCGGGATGAGCTCGAAGTTCGCGTGGAGACTCGGACGGCGGATCTTCGACGGGCGAACGAGGCCCTCCGCGCCGAGATCCGCCAGCGGCAACACGCCGAAGACGCCCTGCGAATTCTCGTGGACGTCACCACCGCGGCAAGCGACACCGCGAGCGTGGCCGATCTTGCCTCCGCCTGCCTGAAGAAGATCTGTGAGCTCCGGCGATGGTCTCTGGGACAGGTCTGGTTTCCCCGGCCGGAGAGGGCCGCACTCGTGTGCTCTCGCGAGTCGTTCTTTTCCGAGTCCGAGTGCCGAGAGTTTCGCGCGGCCAGCCTCGCCACCGCCGTGGCGCACGGTCATGACCTCGTCGGCCGGGTGTGGGAGAGCAAGAGGGCGGCGTGGATCACCGACGTGACGACGGTTTTCGACTTTCCCCGCGGGAGTGCCGCGCGCGCCGACGGTCTCATCTCGGGATTCGTCTTCCCGATCACCGCGGGCGAGGAGGTCCTCGCTGTCTTCGAATTCTTCTCACGATCCATGCGGGAGCCCGATGAGCCTCTCCTCACCGCCGTGGAGACCCTCGGGCAACGGCTGGGCGACATCCTGGAGCGACGGCACGCGGAAGACCGGCTCCGGCGCAGCGAAGCCTACCTGGCCGAGGCGCAGCGACTGAGCCACACCGGGAGCTGGGCCCGCAACGAGCATACCGGCGAGGCGGTCTGGTCACGGGAGCTCTTTCAGATCTTCGGCTACGATCCGGCAACCACGGGGCCCCCGGGGCGAGCACAGTTGTCGCGGGAGCGGGTTCATCCGGACGATCGGGCATTCTACGATGAGATAACGGAGAGGCGGCACGCGGAGCAGAAAGACTACGAGTTCGACTATCGGATCGTTCTTCCCGACGGAGCCATCAGGCACATTCACAGTCTCGGTCATCCTGTTTTCGACGAGGCCGGTCACCTCGCGGAGTTCTTCGGCATGGCCATGGACGTGACAGAGCGAAAGCAGGCGGAAGAGCAGCTCCGGGAAGGCGCCCGCACCCTGCGCCTGACCACGGAGACCATCCCTCACCTGATCTGGAGCGCCCGGCCCGACGGCTACATCGACTATTGCAACCAGCGCCTCCTCGACTTCACGGGCATGACCATGGCGCAGATCCGAAGCCTGGGCGGCGCCGTCCATCACCCCGACGACGTGGAGACCCGGTCGAAGATGTGGCGGGCCGCCCTCACCACCGGCCAGCCCTATGAGCTCGAGTGTCGGATCCGCTGTGCGGACGGATCCTATCGATGGACCGTCTCGCGGGCCACCGCCCTCCGCGACGCGGACGATCGCATCGTGCGCTGGTACGGCACCCTCACCGACATCGAGGATCGGCGGCGCGCCGAGGAGACGCTCCGCCAGGCGCAGGCCGATCTCGCCCACATCACCCGGGTAACCACCATGGGAGAGTTGACGGCGTCCCTCGCCCACGAGCTGAACCAGCCCCTCACCGCCGTGGTGACCAGCGGCGGGTCTTCCTTGCGCTGGCTCGCCCACGAGCCCCCCCGCCTCGACAAGGTGGCCGACGCTGTCCGACGCATGATCCGGGACGCGAGCCGGGCCAGTGAGGTGATCGGCCACACCCGCGCCCTCTTGAAGAAGTCGAGCGAGGAGAAGGCTCCCCTCGACATCACGGAGGTGATCCGTGATGTCTCGGTCCTCGTGCAGTCCGCCATGGCCCGGCATGGGATCCGCCAGCACGAATCCCTCCCCACGGATCTCCCGGCCGTGCTGGGCGACCGGGTCCAGCTCCAGCAGGTTGT
>DASYQB010000012.1:0-6998 GCA_036005985.1 Candidatus Methylomirabilota bacterium
TTCCATCGGAGCCCTCCCCAGGGTCGTGAGTGTGTGGGCCTAAATAGACACCATCCGGCCGCCCGACGCAATGGACTCGAGGACCGCGTCGAGGACGACCTGCGCGCGCATGCCGTCGTCGAAGGACGGCGACGGGCTGTCCCCCTTGCGCGTGGCGGCGAGGAACCGCTTCACCAGGGGGGCGATGGTCGTCTTGCCCGTGACCTCGAGCGGGTCGCCGTCGCCCGCGCTCTTGGGCAAGCCCGCCGGCACCTTGACGGGAGCGAAGCCGCTCCCCTTGGCGGCCGCGCGCAGCTCGCCTCGCCACCACCGCAGCTTCTCGCGGTCGAGGCGGTACTGGAGCGCGCCGTCCGTGCCGTACGCCTCGAGGGTCTGCTCGGAAGTGCCGCGCGCGGCACGGCTGGTGAACATGTTCACCTGGGCGCCCGAGACCAGCTCGGCGGTCACCGAGCAGAAGTCCTCGGAGTCGACGGTCTTGCTCGTCCCCGGCACGGTACGTCCCGGATATGCGATGCCGGCCTGGGCGCTGAGCTGCTTGAACTCGCCGAAGCTCCAGCGAATGAGGTCGATCGCGTGGACGCCCATGTCGCCCATGGCGCCGTGGCCGGCCTGGGCGCGGTCCATGCGCCAGGTGATGGGAGCCTCCTCGTCGGCCCAGCGTCCCCCGAGCCAGCGCACGTTGACATGGAAAACGCGCCCCAGGAATCCCGCCTCGGCCATGGTGTGGAGCCGCTGCATGGCGGCGGGGTAGCGCCAGTTGAAGCTGGTCATGGCCGTGCGCTTCGCGCGCTGGGCCGCCTCGATCATGGCGCGCCCCTCCGCCGCATCCATGGCCAGCGGCTTCTCGCAGAGCACGTGCGCGCCGGCGGCGAGCGCTTCCACCGCGATGGCCCGGTGCAACGAGGGCGGCGACGCGATCACCACGATGTCCGGCCGGGCCTCCGCGAGCATCTGCTCCCAGCGCTCGAAAACCTGGGGGACGCCGTAGCGCGCGGCGACCTCGCGCGCCACCTTCTGGTCACGCTGGCAGACCGCCACCACCTCACAGCCGTGAGCCTGGAACGCGGGAATAGGGGCGCGGCCGAAGCCGAGCCCGATGATGCCTACGGTGCGGGACGCAGAAGCCACGGTCATGTCTCCTCTCGGGGCGGATAGTGCAGGTTGACGTCGCGCTGCGGGAACGGGATCTCGATGCCCTCGGCCTTGATCCGGCTGTTCACGGCCACCGCGATGTTGCTGCGGATGGCGCCCCACTCCTCGAAGTGGTCGGTCCATGCCCGGAGCTCGAAGTTGAGGGAGCTGTCACCGAAGCCCTGGAAGAGGGCGAGCGGCGACGGCTTCGCCAGCACCCCCGGCACGGTGGCCGCGGTCTCGACGAGGAGAGTGATGACTCGCTCGGGATCGGTGCCGTAGGCAACACCGATGGGCAGCTCGAGTCGCCGGGTCCGATCGGAGAGCGTCCAGTTGACCAGGTTGCCCGAGATGAGGGTCGCGTTGGGCACGATGACCTCGGCCCCCCGCCACGTATGCACGGTGGTGGAGCGAATGCCGATGCGCCGTACCTCGCCGTCGAGGTCGGTCATCTGGATGGCGTCGCCGACCTGGATAGGACGCTCCAGGAGCAGGATGACGCCCGAGACGAAGTTGTTCACGATGGTCTGGAGCCCGAAGCCCACCCCGACGCCGAACGCGCCCGTGAGCACGGTGAGGCGGTTGAGGTCCAGGCCGAAGGCACTGATGGCCAGAGTGAAACCGAGGAGAAGAATCAGGTAGTGAAGAAGGCTCGAGATCGCGTAAGGCAAACCACGCCCCATGGGCAGGCGAGGATACATATCCTCCTCCAGAGCGAAGCGAATGAAGCGCGAGAGGAGGAAGGCGGCCCAGATGGTCGCGATGAGGGCGAGGACATCGCCCGGGGACACGCTCACGAATCCGTGCGTCACGTGATAGCCGAGGACGGTCCCGAGCAGCGTCTCGGCCTCATCGAGGAGCGAGAACCAGTGGAGGGTCGCCCCCAGCCAGATCACCGCCCCCACCCACCAGAGGATAGCCGCGGCACGCCGCTCGAAGAGGAGACGATAGCGGGAGACCATGTGCAGCCCGGCGAGCGGCCACACCCTGAGCAGATAAGCAAACACGCCGAGCACCACGAGGAGGCCGGCGTAGACGGCCAGCGCGGTATAGCCGCTGCGTAGAATCCCGCCACTCAAGAGACGCGCCAGACGCATATAGCCGAATGCCCCGAAGAGGAAAGCGACGGTGAGTGTTCCCACTCCGAACCACACCAGGGGCTCCGGCACCTTGTAGCTGCCGATCACCAGGCCCTGTCGCTTCCACAGCCAGGCGAGCGCGATGGCGCCGCCGCCCGCCGTGAGAAGCACGACCTCCTGCTCGACGACAGGAGCGCTGAGCAAGGCCAGGTCACGCAGCCGGTTCAGGACGAAGAATCCCGCGGCGACCCAGATCACCCCCGTCGCCTGAGGGCCGGTCACCCGCTTCACGATGCGGAGGACCGGAGCGAGGAGCAGGAGTCCGACCATATTGACCGCGATCATGGGCTGCTGCACGTAGACCCAGTCGCTCAGCATCAGGCCCACGATGAGGGCAACCGAGACGGGGAAGTCGAGGACGCGCAGCATGGGGTCAACGGTACCGGCGGCGGCCCACTCGCGGGCCCGACGTCGTGCTCGGAGGGCGAAGGCAAGGAGACCCAGGAAGATGATGAAGTGGAGCACGGCGAAGCGCCCGCGGTCGACGAGGAAGCGCGCGAGAACGGCGAGCTGCGGCGAGGCGGAGTCCCTCACCGCGGCCGGTAGCTCCGAACGGGGCGGAGCCTCGCGCCATGCGCGCCATACGGGCGGGCGGTCGGGGCGCAGGAGCGTGGAGAGGTCCGCGCTGGTCACCGCGGCGACCTGTGCGGAGGCCTCCTGAACGGCGGCCAGCTGCTCGCCGACCTTGACCTGCAAGGTGAGGAGCATGGCGCGGCGCGCCGCCGCCGTCTTGCGTACGGCGGCGATGGCGGCGAGGGCCTCGTCGATGCGCTTGATGAGGGCGGGCGGGGCCTGAGTGCGGCCGGCCTCCTCGCGAGTGCGGTTCCACTTCTCCGCGAGATCCTCGAGCTCATCGAGGACTGCTCCTACGTCGGTGGCGCGCACCCGCAGCTGATCCGCCCATGTCTTGAGATCGGCCTGCATGCCCGCCCAGAGATCGGAGAGGTTGGTGAGCGCGGTCATCGACGACGTCGCCGAGAGATATCCCTTGGTCTCGACCTGGGAATCTGCGACCCGCTGGGTCATGCCAGGCAGCCCGGCTTCGATAGCTTGGAGGGTCGCACTGGGCGCCACGCGGTCCTCGAGGGACCGGAGCACGGTGATGAGCTTGTCGGCCTCGAGGGGAATATCGGGCGCGGGGATGGCGCCCTCTACCGGCTTGGTCACCGCGGGGGCGCCCGTGGGCTTGGCGGGGGCGGGCGCGGCCGCTCCGGGCGTGGTGGGTGCGGGCTGGCCCGGGGTGGCCGGCGGGGATTTCCCGAGAGCCCACGTCCCCGAGACAGAGGCGAGGAGCAACGCCGCGGCCAGCGCGACGGCGAGGCTCAAGCGGCGGCGGCCGGCGGAAGCGGCGCTTCCACCGGCGCGCTCACCCGCCGATCGCCCCGCCGCGCCCGGCCTCAACGCGCCGCGAAGGGAGACGAGGGCGGCAGGGGCAGGATGGGCGCAGCGTTCGCGAAGGCCTTCGGGTACACGATGGCGAACTTGCCGTCGATGACCTGGTACACGGCGGGGAGGGCCCGCTCGTTCTGGCCGCGCATCGGATTGCCTTCGGGGAAGAACTTCACCCCGTACCCCTGCATGGTGCCGCCGTCGGGGATATCCGTTTCCCGCGCCGCCTTGGCCAGGGTCTCCGCCGACCACCCCCCTTGCTTCTGGATGGCGCGCGGGAGCACGTCATTCAAGAGGATCCACATGTTGTTGAAGCCGATGGAGACGTGCATGGGCGGCGCCTCCCCGAACTCCTTCTTGTAGCGGCGCACCAACTCCGCCGTCGCTTCCCCCACCCCGGCGCGAAGCTTCTTCGGGTCCACGAGCGTCCCGTCGATGGGGTCCACGGTGTGAAAGCCCTCGATCTCCGTGCCGAAGCCTTCCTTGAGCTTGTCGATCTGGCTGTGCCCGGCGCCGTGGCCGAGGTACGCCTTGACGCGCAGGCCCTGGTCCTTGGCCTGGCGCAGGAAGAGCGAGATGTCGGGATTGTAGCCGGTGTGAAAGAGCACGTCGGGACGCGCGGCGCGCAGCTTGGTGATGAGGGAGGAGAGATCGGCCGCCTGAGCGGAGTAACCCTCCTTCATGGTGATCTGCATCCCCTGCTTCTTCGCCTCCGCCTCGGTGGAGCCGGCCACGCTCGAGCCGTAGGGGCCGTCCTCGTAGATGATGGCGATGCGCAGATCCTTGGCCGGCTTCTTGAAGCGCTCCTCGGAGAAAGCGGCGATGTACTGCACGGACAGCGCGCCGAAGGAGCTGCCGGGCGCCTGGGGCCGGAAGGTGTACTGGAGGTTGCGATCCTTGAACACGGCATCCGAGATGGCGGTGGTGATCCAGAGGAATTTCTTCTGCTTGTCCACGCGCTCGGCGATGGGCACGGCATGCGCGCTCGAGTAGATGCCGGAGAGAATGTCCACGTGCTCGGCGTTGAGCAGCCGCTCCGCTTCGTTGATGGCCACATCGGCCTTGGACTGGGCGTCCGCGTCCACGCGCACGATCTTGTACTTGCCCGCCACCCCACCCTTGTCATTGGCCCAGTCGATGGCGAGCTTGGCTCCGCGATAGTTCAGGAGCGACCCCGCGGCGGAGAACGGTCCGCTGAAGTCGAAGATCAGGCCGATCTTGATGGTCTTCTCCTGGCTCTGGGTGTGGGGGGGAAAGCCGATGAGCAGGCCGACGGCGAGGGCGATCGTGAAGGCCAGGGCGATGCGGAATGACCTCATCAATTGTCTCCTTGCGTTGATTGGTGCGCCGCGGGCCGTTCGAAGTCGGAGTATAACGCACTCCCGGGACGGGATACGGTATCCTCCCCTTCGATCATGGCTCTCCTCGAGGTGCGCGCGCTCACCCGCAGCTTCTATGGCGTCCACGCTCTCAACGGCGTGGACCTCGACGTGGAAGCGGGCACCATCACCGGCCTCATCGGGCCCAACGGCGCGGGCAAGACCACTCTCTTCAACTGCGTCTCCGGCCTCATTCCCCCCGAGGCGGGCCGCGTTGTCTTCGATGGCCACGACATCACCGGGCGCACCCCGCACCGGATCACCCGGCGCGGTCTCGTGCGCACGTTCCAGATCGCCCGAGGGTTCCCGCGTCTCTCCGTGATGGAGAACCTCCTGCTCTACGGCGCGCGCCAGCCCGGGGAGACGCTCTGGAAATCCCTCGCGCGTCCCGCCGCCGTGGGCCGGCGCGAGGGGGAGCTGCGCGAGCGTGCGGCCGCCATCGTCCGGCGCCTGAATCTCGGGCGCGTCGCCAATGATCCTGCCTCCGCGCTCTCGGGCGGGCAGAAGAAGCTCCTCGAGATCGGGCGGGCCCTCATGACCGATCCGCGCCTCATCCTCCTCGACGAGCCGATCGCCGGCGTTAATCCAACACTGGCCAACGAGATCGCCGCCCACCTCGAGTCCCTCGCGGGCGAGGACGGGCTGACTTTTCTCGTGATCGAGCACAACATGGACATGATCGCGCGCCTCTGCCGGCCCGTGGTGGTGATGACCGAGGGTCGCCGGCTCGCTCACGGCACCTTCGCCGAGATCGCCTCCGATCCGCGAGTGCAGGCGGCCTACATGGGGGAGCGAGCGTGGGTCTCCTGACCGTCGAAGGCGTCGTGGCCGGCTACAGCGCGGCCGACGAAATCCTCAAGGGAGTGGACCTCACCCTCGACGCCGGCGAGATCGTCTGCGTCATCGGGCCGAACGGCGCGGGCAAGTCCACCCTGCTCAAGGTCATTGCGGGCATTCTCGTGCCCCACGAGGGCTCGGTGCGGCTGCGAGGCGAGGCCATCGGCGGCCGGCCCCCGCGCGCCATCTCTGCCCTCGGCCTGGCCTTCGTGCCGCAGGAGCAGAACGTCTTTCCGAGCATGAGCGTGCGCGAGAACCTCGAGATGGGCGGGTATCTCGATCCCGCGAACAGCCGGACCAGGGTGGACGCGATCTTCTCGCGCTTTCCCGTGCTCGCCGAGAAGCGGCGGCAGGCCGCGCGCACGCTCTCGGGCGGGCAGCGCCAGATCCTGGCCATGGCCATGGCGTTGATGGTCGAGCCGGCGGTGCTCCTCCTCGACGAGCCTTCGGCGGGACTGGCCCCGCGCGCGGCGGAGCAGCTCTTCGAGACCATCGCGGCCATCCACGCGGACGGCGTGGCCATCGCCATGGTGGAGCAGAACGCCCTCCAGGCGCTGCGTCTCGCCCATCGAGGGTATATTCTCGTCGACGGCCGCAACAGCCTCACCGGGCGCGCGGCCGACCTCGCGCTGAATCCCGAGGTGAGGCGCATCTTCCTTGGTGGATGACTCTTGGGGGAATCCGAACGGAGGCAGTCGATGATCAACGAGCCACCCCGTATCTCGCGTCGCACCGTGCTCGGCGGAGCCGGCGCCATGACCGCGCTCAGCGTCCTCCCCGCCCGGGCCCAGGCCGCGCCCATCAAGCTCGGAACGCTGACACCGCTCACGGGAGCGGGCGGCTCCTACGGGCCCTCCATGCGCAAGTCCATGGCGTGGGTCGTCGAGCAGGTCAACGGCGCGGGAGGCGTGCTCGGCCGCCGGGTGGAGCTGGTGAGCGAGGACGACCAGACCAACCCCGATGCCGGCGTGCGCGCGGCGCGCAAGCTGATCGACGTGGACAGGGTCGCCGCGGTCATGGGCACGTGGGCATCCTCGGTGACCACCGCGGTGGCGCCGCTGTGCTGGGAGAGCAAGACCTTCCTCACCACGGTGTCCGGGTCCGACTCCATCACCCAGCTCCC
>DASYQB010000013.1:0-2317 GCA_036005985.1 Candidatus Methylomirabilota bacterium
ACCTCCCGGCCCCACGAACGCCTCGTTCAGCCCGCGGCGAGCTTCCAGGCCCTCACACGCCCGATATTCTTGGCCTCGACCGGCTGGAGCTCGGTGAAGGCGAGCCGGTCGGCATGGGGCAGTGCCTGGTGGAAGAGATTGCTGACCACGATCTCGCCGGGACCGGCCACCGCGGTGAGGCGGGCCGCGAGATTCATGGCTTCGGCGACTGCGCCCATATGCGTCCGGCTGAATGGCCGGAGGGACAGCATTTGGACCTCGCCGACCGCCATGCCCACGTGCACCCCTGCCGCGGGCTCCGCCTGGTCGATCTGCCGCTGCCATTCCTCGGCCACCGCCGCGCCGATGTCCACGAGGCTTCGCGCACACGCGAGCGCTTTCGACGCGTCGTCTCGGCTTTCCCCGGGGATTCCGAAGAACCCCACCACCGAGTCCCCGACGAACTGGTACAGCATGCCTCCGTCGTTGATGATGCGGTAACGTGTCTTCGACGCGAAGCTCGTGAGCGACTCGCGGATGACGCGATCGTCACGCGTGTCACGCACATAGCTCGAGTACGCGCAGACATCGGCCATGACCACGACCACCTTCGCATAGCGCCCCGGGGGCAGGATGGCCCGTGGATCGACGCGCCCCGCCTCACGAAGCTGGGCGAGGCGCCAGTACGCGAAGTGCCAGAGCAGCGTGGAGCGAAGAGGATCCACGGCGGTGGCCGGGCCGAAGGCGTGAACGGCCTTGGCCTGGTCCACCGCCTGGCGAAGCTCGAGGAGCTGATCCTCCACGAAGGGGGAGATGTCGAGGCCGAGGGTGTCCCGGATGAGGCGGGACAGGTGCCGGTCGTCCCAGAGCTCGAGATCGAGGCCGGGAGCGAGGAGCGCGCGGAGCTCGGCCTCGAGGGAGGGGGAGGCGGAGGCGAGCTCCCGGTCCACGACAACGATGACCTTGGCCGCGCCTTCGCTGGCCGGCGTCCTCCCCGCGTACTTGAGCCGCATGCTCTCGATCACCCGGGAGCGGGAATAGCCGACGTCGATCTCGATGAAGTACGGGGGCACACCGCCCGCGGCGACGCGGATGTCCGCGAAGGCTCCCGGACCCAGGCGCACCTCCTGATGGATCTGCGTCTCGGCTGGAGACACACCGTCCCTCGCCGCGTGAAGAAAGCGGCACAGATCGCAGAGGACGCTCTCGAGAAAGATCCGCAGCTCGCGAGCGTCTGTCTCGGCGAGTGGATCCATGGCTCGCTAGACGTCGACCCGATAGACGCGAGCCGCGGTGTCGTGGAACATCGCCACGCGCTCCGAGGCCGAGTAGCCCTTCGAGAGCCGCTTGAAGGCGTTGTACATCACGTGGTAGGAGAACGAGACCTTGTCCACCGGGAAATTGCTCTCGAACATGCTCCGACGAGGGCTGAACTGCTCGATGCAGTAGGTCAGGAAGGGAGCGATCGACGTGGCGAGCTCTTCGGAGCCGATGGGCGTGGCGCGCGTATGCCAGTCGAAGCCGGTGCGGGGCATGCCGATGCCCCCGAGCTTGACGTGCACGTTGGGGCACGCGGCCACCCCCGCGATGCCGCGCCGCCAGGTCGCCAGCACCTCGTCGTCCCGATCGGCGTAGGGTCCCTCCCGCAGGAGGCCCCCGATGTGGTTCAGGATGATCGTCAGATCCGGGACGGCTCGCGCGAAATCGGCCAGCTCGGGGAGCTGAGGGAAGTAAAGCCAGGCTTCCAGGGACAATCCCATGCGCGCCAGTACCCGCGCCCCCGCGCGGAACTGGGCGCTGGCCAGCTGTCCCTGGATGTTGTGGGCCGCCGTGTTCTCCACCTCGGGATGGGGATCCCACGTCACGGAATGGCGGATGCCCCGGAACCGGTTGGGGCTGGCCGCGCGCAGCGCTTCCAGCACCGGCGCCACCCGCTCCCCCAGGTTCAGGTTGACGTGACCGACGATGGCCGCGGCCGCCCGACCGGGGCCGTAGAGCCCGCTCGCGCTCGCCGCGGCCAATCCCTGGACGAACTCGACTTCCCCCACCGGCCGCATCTCCTCCGGCCCGTCCGCGCGGTACATGGCGCGGGCCTCGATGAACACGGTGGAGCGGACGTTGTGGCCGCTGTTGATGTCATCGGCTAGCTCGTGGAGCAGGTATCGCTGGTAGGGGATGCGCGCGGTACGAAAGTCCCAGAAATGGTGGTGGGGATCGCATATGGGCAGCTCCGGCTCCAGCGTCGGCTCGTTGGTCAAGGCGAGCCAGTCATTGCTCCCGAAAGGCACGATGGCACCTCCCTCGTCGTGGACGGCGTGGCCAGCAGGATCGGTCAGCG
>DASYQB010000014.1:0-2416 GCA_036005985.1 Candidatus Methylomirabilota bacterium
TGACCAGATCGCGCAGGGGATGGGCGGGCTCATGTCGGTGACGGGACTCCCCGGGCAGGGACCGGTGCGCGTGGGCATTCCCGTGGCCGATCTGACCGCGGGAATATTTCTCGCCCAGGGCGTCCTCTGTGCGCTCCTCGAACGCGAGCGCTCGGGCAAGGGACAGTGGGTGCATACCTCTCTGCTCGAGGCCATGGTGACCATGCTCGACTTCCAGGCCGCGCGCTGGCTCATCGACGGCGCCATCCCGCCCCAGGCCGGCAACGACCACCCGACGGGCATCCCCACCGGCGTGTTCAAGACGTCGGACGGCCATATCAACATCGCGGCCTCCGGACAGACCATGTTCCGCCGGCTCTGCGAGGCGCTGGGCACCGAGCAGCTGCTCAAGGATCCGCTCTATGAGAAAGCGCCCGAGCGGTCGAAGAACCGCCATGCCCTGACCGGGGAGCTCGAGAAGGCCCTGGTGGGCCGGACGAGCGCGGAATGGGTCGAGCTGCTGAACGCCAAGGGCGTGCCGTGCGGCCCCATCCTCAACATCAAGGAGACTTTCGAGAACGAGCAGGTGCAGCACCTGGGTCTCGCGGTGCCCGTCAAGCACCACGCCCTCGGCGAGATGCGCCTGCAGCGCCCGCCCGTCACGCTTTCGCGCACGCCGGCCTCCGTGCGCACGGCCGCTCCTGATATCGGCGAGCACACCGACGAGATCCTGGGTGAGCTGGGCTTCTCCGCGGAGGACGTCAAGGGGCTGCGCGCCGACAAGGTGGTGTAGCGCATGGCCGAACATTTCTCGCCAACCGAGATCGCGGCGCTCCTCGAGAGCGCGGTGGCCATCATTCGCGCCGAGGTGGAAGCGCTGCCCAAGGCGGTGGCCACCTTTCATCCCGGCGAGGCCGAGTGGTCGGTCAACGAGGTGATCGGACACCTGATCGAGGCGGAGCGGCGCGGCTTCGCGGGGCGGATCAAGAATCTCCTCGCCACCAAGGATCCCCAGCTCGAGGGCTGGGACCAGAACGAGGTGGCCCGAGGGCGGCGCGACGACATGAAGCCGACCGTCAAGCTCGTGGCGGAGCTCGAGCGCATGCGCGCGGAGAGCGTGACTCTCGTGCGCGGGCTCAAGCCCGGCGATCTCACCCGGGGCGGGCAGCATCCCAAGGTCGGCTGGCTACGGGTGGAAGATCTCCTGCAGGAATGGGTCTACCACGACCGCAACCACATCAAGCAGATCCTCGGGAATGCCCAGGCGTGGGCGTGGCCGCACATGGGCAACGCGCAAAAGTTCAGCGGCGAATAGGACGGAGGGGCCGGCCGAGGAGGGTAGAGCGATGCACGAGCATGACGCGGACGACGAGTATTCCAGCAGCGGCGACCCGGAAGAGCGATCCATCGGCCCCGCTGTGTTCCACGACACCGTCGCGGTGCTCGCCCCCGCCGAGCCGGTGTGCCTGCGCGAAGGGACGTCCGTGCACGAGGCGGCGCAGCGCATGGTCCACGCGCGCCAGGCCGCCGTCCTCGTGGTGGACGCGGCGGGCCGTCTCGCGGGCATCTTCACCGAGCGCGATCTCCTCACGCGGGTGGTCGGCCGCGGCATCGACTCGAAGACGACCACGCTGTCGGTGGTCATGACCCCCGATCCCGAGGTGCTCGCCATCCGCGATCGGGTTGCCTACGCCGTGCACTGCATGAGCGTGGCCGGCTACCGCACCATGCCCCTCGTAGACGACGACCGCCGCCCCATCGGCATCGTGACGGTCAGCGACGTGATGCGCTGGCTCGCCAACCTCTTCCCCACCACCGTGCTCAACCTGCCGCCGGGCGGCGACACGCTCAAGCGACCAGGCCAAGTCGACTCCGGCTAGGCAGGCGGCCGATAAGGGCCCATCTGGGCAGGCGGCCGATAAGGGCCCATCTGCTTCGTTGGCGCCCTCGGCCGCGGGCTCAACGTACCAGGGGTACGCCTCGCCCGCTGCCTTCGGGCGCCGCCTCGCAGCTGGACCCTTCTCGGCCGCCTGCCGGACGCGTGGTGGATGACCCCAATAGGACCGGCTGCTCGCCCTGTTCGTTCGATGGCCACGCGGGGAGCTGGATGGGGGAGGAGGGCACCTCCGTAGACCCGTATCTTCTGCGTGTCGTCGAAGCCGCAAACGCAAGTCTCGTGGCGGGCCAGAGACTCCACAACGGCATGCGGCTCAGCGTGGTCTACGGAGGTGCCCCCCTCCCCCCTCCGGCGCGGAAGAACCGAACGACCAACGAGAGATCGGCGGCGACTAGTGAGTCATTTCCTTGATGAGGGCCTGGAGGCGGGGGTCGTCGAGGGAAGGTTGGAACGCGGGATAGAGCTGGGTACGGTCGCAGATGCCCGCGTAGCGCTCGCGGAGACGGGAGCCGACCGTCTCCCATGTGGCCGTCACCGCGA
>DASYQB010000015.1:0-13323 GCA_036005985.1 Candidatus Methylomirabilota bacterium
GAGGCCCCGTCGCCCATGGGCAGCCGCCGCGCAACCTTCTCCGTCGGCGATCCCGCCCGCACGTCGACGAGGACCAGGAGCATCTTGTCGCTGGGGGGAATGAACCAGACGTCGGTCTGCCGCCCGTGAAGGTGGAAGGCCTTGATCACGCCCGGATCCATCTCGCTGTAGTTGACCTGCTTGACTTCAAAACCCGCGAAGGCCGCGTGAAGGCCCGAGCCGAGGCGTCCCAGCTCGGTCAGGCTTCCCCCATCATCAGCGAACCGCTTGAGCTCGACGATCTCCACACCCTGGATGCCGGGCTGGGCGCTGTAATCCTGGACCGAGAAGGCACTCTGGGCCTCATTGTTCAGACGCATGCAACCAGACCTCCGGCGAGGATTAACCCTTTCATTTCGCTGCCGATTATAGCAGTGTTGACCGCGCTTGGACAGGAAGGACAGCCTTGTACCTTGATCCGACCGGGAATGGTGGTAACATGAAACGGCCAATTGCAGTGCGAGTATCGAAGCGAGGAGTGAGTCCATGAAGACACTGAAAGGCATGCTGGGCGAAGCGCGGCAGGTCATCCCGGAGCAGCCGCCCGCCGAGCTCAAGAAGCGGCTCGACGCGGGCGAGCCAGTGGTGGTCGTGGACGTCCGCGACCCTGACGAGTATCGGGACGGATCGATCGATGCGGCGACCAATATCAGCCGCGGTTTCCTCGAGTTCCGGATCGGCACGGTGGCGCCGGAGCCGTCCACGCCCGTCGTGCTCTATTGCCAGACCGGCCTGCGCTCCATGCTCGCGGCCAAGGCGCTGCACGATCTTGGCTACACCAACGTGATCAATCTCCAGGGCGGCTTCCAGCGGTGGGCCCAGTCGGGACTGCCCGTGGTGAAGGACACACCGCTCACCGGTGACCAGATCCAGCGGTACAGCCGCCATTTCCTCCTCTCGCAGGTCGGCGAGAAGGGACAGCGCAAGCTCCTGCGCTCCAAGGTGCTCCTCATCGGGGCGGGCGGATTGGGCTCGCCCACCGCGCTCTATCTCGCTGCGGCAGGCGTGGGCACCATGGGACTCATGGACGGTGACGTGGTGGACGTGTCGAACCTTCAGCGCCAGGTGCTCCACACCACGGCCAGCGTGGGCCGGCCGAAGGTGGACTCGGGCGCGGAGACCATCCAGGCCCTCAATCCCGACGTGAAGGTGATCAAGCTGCCCACGCGCATCGACGTGGACAACGTGATGGACATCATCAAGGACTACGATCTCGTCATCGACGGGTCGGACAACTTCGACACCCGCTACCTCGTCAACGATGCCTGCTATCTCGCGGGCAAGACCAATGTCCACGGCTCCATCTTCCAGTTCGAGGGCATGGCTTCCGTCTTCGCTCCCAACCAGGGCCCCTGCTACCGCTGCCTCTATCCCACGCCGCCCCCGCCGGGCCTCGTCCCCTCCTGAAGCGAGGCGGGGGTCCTGGGCGTGCTCCCAGGCATAATCGGCGTGGTGCAGGCGACCGAAGCAGTGAAGATACTCCTCGGCATCGGTGACCCTCTCATCGGACGGCTCCTCACCTACGACGCGCTCGGCATGCGCTTCCGCGAGGTGAAGCTGAGGCGCGACCCCAAGTGTCCCGTCTGCGGCGAGCATCCGACCATCCGCGATCTTTCCATCCATCGCGAAGGCGCGGCGGCCGCGTGCGCCATCGACGGAGACGGCCATCCCGAAGCGAGCGCCGTTTCCGCCGTCAAGGCCGGAGGCTGAGCATCCTCTTGTAGCCTGGTCCGCCGTGGCCGGGCGGGCCGTGGGGCTGCTCGTGATGTCGGTGCTCGGCTGGCAGGTCCTCCAGCGAGAGCTCAACTTCGAGGCGGCGAGCGGCGCGCTGCGCTTCATTCACGGCATCGACCTCGTCATTCACGAGGCGGGCCACGCCTTCGCCCTCATCCTGCCGCGTTTCTTCTATATTCTCGGAGGCTCGGCCCTCCAGGTGATCCTGCCCGCGGTGTGCGCCCTGACCTTCCTCCACCAGCGCCACATCGCCTCCTTCGCCGTCGCGCTCTTCTGGACAGGCGAGAGCGTCACCGATGTCGCCATCTACATGGCGGACGCGAAGAAGCAGGCCCTCCCCCTGCTCGGGGGCGACGGGACCGTGCACGACTGGAACTATCTCCTGGGGCAGCTCCACCTGCTCGGTTGGGCGCCGGCGCTCGGGCGCCTGACCTTCGGCGTGGGCATCGTGCTCATCACGGCCGCGCTCGCCATCGTGGCCAACGAGACCCATCGCGCGTGGCAGCGCACCACCCGGTCCTGACTAGTTCCTGACTACACCGCCACCACCGCGACGTGATGAGCTTCCAGCCAGCCCGCCACTTTCGCCCATGCCTGGGGCTCCCGACGCTGCCATGCCCTTACCGCCTCGGACGGCACCACGACATAAGGCATGCTGTCGCGAATCACCGCCTCGACGAAGCGCGCGAGGTCGGTCTGGGACGATCGGAGCTCGCTGATCAGCTCTTCTGCTTTCATGGTTGGCCCTCCCCTTGCCTCCAAGGTGGGCTACGAGTATTGCCGGCGTATGGCGTGGGCATGAAGAAGAAGTGGCGGAAATTTGCTATCCTCGAAACCCTATGACGACCCTTCTCTGCACAAAAGGCATCATTCTGGCCGGCGGCTCCGGCACTCGCCTCTATCCCATCACGCGGGCGGTGAGCAAGCAGCTCTTGCCGATCTACGACAAGCCCATGGTCTACTACCCGCTTTCCACTCTCATGCTCGCGGGCATCCGCGACATCCTGCTCATCTCGACGCCGGAGGACATCGGCGGCTTCGAGCGGCTGCTCGGCGATGGCGGCCGGTTGGGGATTTCCATCCGCTACGCGGTGCAGCCGAAGCCCGAGGGACTGGCCCAGGCCTTCGTCATCGGCCGCGAATTCGTGGGTAAGGACCACGTGGCTCTCGTGCTCGGAGACAACCTGTTTTACGGGAGGGGCTTCCAGGAAATGCTGACGCGCGCGGGCAGCCGGCCGAACGGGGCCACCGTGTTCGCGTACGCGGTGAAGTCGCCGGAGCGCTATGGGGTGGTCGAGCTCGACAAGGAAGGGCGCGCGCTGTCCCTGGAGGAGAAGCCCGCCAAGCCCCGGTCACAGTTCGCCGTCACCGGCCTCTATTTCTACGACAACCAGGTCGTGGAGATCGCCGCCGCCCTCCGGCCGTCCGCGCGAGGCGAGCTCGAGATCACGGACGTCAACCGGGAATACCTGACCCGTGGCCAGCTCCACGTCGAGCCGTTCTCGCGAGGATTCGCGTGGCTCGACACGGGCACGCACGAGTCGCTCCTTCAGGCCTCCACGTTCATCGAGACCATCGAGCTGCGCCAGGGGCTCAAGGTCGCCTGCATCGAGGAGGTCGCCTATCACAAAGGCTTCATCACCGCGAACCAAGTTGAGGCGCTCGCCCACAGCCTGCCCAACGCGTACGGGCAATATCTCCTGGATCTGCTGAAGGACTAGCTCCGCGGCACAGCAGATTGTTGTCGGGGCCTGGCCAGACGCTCCCGCCAGTAGCCCATGGCCGTGGCGATCTGGGCGAGGGCAAGCAGCGCGGTAAGCGAGAAGCGCCGGCCCCCGCGGGCGCGGGTGAGCGGGCAGGCGACGAGACGCAGATAGAAGGAGAGCGGCGCGGCGGGCGGGCGGGCGAAGGCGGTCTGCGCCCGCAATCGATGATAGCGAAGAGCGCCGCGCCCATAGTTGACGTGCTGGCGCCAGTAGCCCGGGAGCGTCAGGTGATGGCGGTGGCGGATCATCGCCCGCGGCGCATAGGAAAGCCGCCCGCCCAGGCGGACCCAGCGGTCACAGAATTCGCGATCCTCTCCCGCGGCCAGAGGAAAGCCGGTGTCGAAGCCACCGCGCGCCCGGAAGAGCTCGGTGGGCACGGCGAGGTTGTTGGAGGCAAAGAAAGCTCCCTGCCCCGACGCCCGCGTCCATTCGGAGAGGTAGTCCACGAGGAGCTGCGTCGCGCTCGCGTAGGGATTCTCGGCCAGCGCGTTCACGGTCCGCCCGCCGACGGCAAGGTCCGTCGCCCCCTCCAGGCGCTCGGCGAGCTCTCGTAACCAATCCGGCTCGGCCTGGCAATCGTCGTCGGTGAAAGCCAGATAGTCACCGCGCGCCCGCGCGGCTCCGGTATTGCGCGCGGTGGCGGGGCCCGCGTGGGGCTGGGTGATCACCGTCACGTCGACGGACACGCACCGGGGATCGGGCGGCGCACCGCTCCCGTCGTCCACCACGACCACCTCGAAGCGATCGTGCGGGTAGTCGAGCTTCTCGAGCGAGTGGAGGCAATCGGCGAGCCGTTCGGGTCGGCGATAGGTCGGCACCACGACGGAAAAGGTCGGCAGCGCCGTCATGCGTCGTGCGCCGCGGGTTCCGGCTTCACCGCGCGGGCGGCCACGAAGGCGCCCGTGAAATAGCGGGTGGGCGCCGCCTCGAGACCTTCGAGCGCACCCAGCACGCGTCCGATGACCGCGGGCAGGCGCGGTCCGCCAAGGCGTCCGGCCGCCCGCATCGCCGCCGACGAATGGTTCTCGAGACCGTGCATGATGGCCGTGGTGTCGGTGACGCGATAACCCACCCGCCCAAGCGTCTCGGCAAGGGCCCGCCGGGAGAGGGTGTGCCCGAGGTAGAACGGATCGGGTCGGAGAAACCGTTTCAGCCGGCCCGCGACATAGGAGAGGCTGTGCGGGTTGTCGAGAGTCACCACGAGAACGCCCCTCGGCTTGAGCACGCGATAGAGCTCTCCGAGGGCGGCTCCAATGAGCGGGCGCTCGGGAAAGTGATCGAGGGTGGAGTTGGAAACCACGACGTCACAGCAATCGGCTCTGAAGGGAAGGGCAAGCACGTCTCCGGCGAGGAGAAGAGGCGGAGAAGTCGTCAGGGTGCGCGCCCGCTTCCCGGCCCGGTGGGCGATGAGGGGCGCGATATCGACGCCGACCCGTACCGCGTCCTCCGGCAGGTCGAACAGGAACTGGTCACTGCCGTGGGCCTCCTCGAACAGATCGGTCTTGAGCACCACCTTGCCCCGCAAGTCGCCGCACCAGCGGGCGACGAGCCGCAGATGCGCCTCGCGCTTGATCCGGCCGATGACGGCATCGTGGTAGTAGTGGCCGGCGATCTGATCGGAGATGCCATCCCAGTAGGAGGACGATCCGCTCACGACGCTGAGCATGCGGTGGCTTTTCCGGGAGGTCAACATTCTACCCGCGCCCATTTCTTGATGGTGCGCGCGCCGCCGGGTAAAGTGGCGGCGATCCATATGGATGCTTCCCCCAGCGGTCTCTCGGGATGGCGCCGGCGCGGGGCGGCGGCTTTCATAGTCCTCTGGATCACCATCCAGGTCCTCGTTCCTCTCTGGCAGAAGTTCCCGCCACCCGACTTCCACTACCGATGGGCCCGCTATAGCTGGGGGATGTTCTCGAGCATCGGACCGCGTTACGAGGTGCGCCTCTTCCGGACGCGGGGCACGGGCACCGAGGAGCCGATCCCTGAAATGCCGCGCTACGTGCGCGGCTACCGCTCGCCCGAACCGATGCGCATGCGTGCCATCTACTGGTCGGAGGACGAGGTACTGGATCGGTTCGCCCGGCTCGTCGCCTTCATCGCGCGCGATCGCCACGATGGCTATACCTACGTGGCGTCGGTCCAGTGGTTCGGCGGCCAGCGTGCTGACCTGCCCGAGCGCTCGGAGCTCCGTGCCCAGGCCGCCGAGTAGCTTTCGCTCCGCCGGCGGCCGAGAGGCAGGCTGGTTCGGCTTCGTCCCGTCCTATCGTCTCGCCACTTTCCGCACCGCAGTGGCGCTCCTCACCATCGTCTTCCATGTGCCAAAGTTCAACGTCTTCATCTACGACTACACCGCCTCGGCCTTTCACGTGCCGCCCACATTTGCCTGGCTTCCCGCCCCCACGCCCCTCCTCGGCGCGCTGCTCGCCGGACTCCAGTACGTGGCGGCCGCGGGTCTTCTCCTCGGAGTGTGGGCGAGCACGGGGGCGTGGTTCCTTGCCGTGGTCGGACTCTACGTCATGCTGCTCGATCCCGAGTACTACTCCCACAACGCGCACTTTCACCTGACCCTCCTTGCCCTCGTCGGATGCGCCCGCGACAGGATCTCCCTGCGCCGGCTCATCGGAGGGCGCGATGCCGACGCGCGCTGCCCGGGCTGGCCGGAAAGGCTCGTACGAATCCAGGTCGCCATCGTGTTCTTCTACGCTGCCCTCGACAAGGTCTTGAGCCCTTTCTGGGGCTTCTCGGGGCAGAAACTGCTTGCCCTCCCGATGGCCGAGCACGGGCTCGGGCTCAACTGGATACAGCGGATCAACCAGGCGGCCGCACGCACCGCGCCCGCCCTCCTGAGTGTGGGGACCATTGCCATCGAGTTCTTTCTCGCCGCGGCAGCTCTCCTCCAACCGCTGTGGCGCGTGGGTCTCGTGGTGGGCATCCTCTTCATCACCTATCTCGAGTTCCTCGTGAAGCCGGGGCTGTTTACCTGGGACATGCTCACCGCCGGCCTCCTGTTCCTTCCCGCGGGCGATGGCGGCTGGCAAGTGCACGCCGATCCTCACTGCGCCGCCTGCCGGCAGACGGAGGCGATGCTGCTCCGGCTCGATTGGCTCCGCCGTCTCCGCGAGATCCCGCGCGCGCACAAAGGCGGCGGGCTGCGGGAATCGGCTGGCTTCGATCTGGTCAGCCCCCGAGGCCGGGCTCACCATGGCTTCGAGGCCGTCCGCATCCTGCCCACCATCCTCGTGGGACCGCTGTTCGTGGTCATGGCGCTGGCAAGATTCGGCGGCGGCTTCCTCAGCGCGCGGGGTCTCGGCTCCTGGGACGTGCTGCCGTACGTGCTGCTCGCGGGATATCTGGCCTTGTGGGTCCCGGGAGTAGACCGCGTTCTCGGGCGGTCGCTGCTCGCCCTCTTTGGCGTGCACACGAGTCACGCCCGGAGCCTTGACCCTCCCTCGTGGCGAGGCTAGGATGGCAAACAGTCGAGGCCACGAGCCGCGCGGAACTCAGTCATGCAGTGCTCTCGGTGCCAGGCAGACAACAAGGACGATCGCCGTTTCTGCTCCTCATGCGGCGCGCCGCTGGTCGTCCACTGCCCTTCCTGCAACTTCGCCAATGACGGCGGCTCGGTGTTCTGTGGAGGCTGCGGGACGCCGCTGGGGAAGCTCAAGGGCCCCGCCTCCGTCGCGCCGTCCGCCGTCCCTCCCGCCTACGCATCACCCAAGGCCTACACGCCCGCCCATCTCGCCGATCGCATCATCGGCGGACGCGCCGCCCTCGAGGGCGAGCGCAAGCAGGTCACCGTGATGTTCGCCGATCTCAAGGGCTCCATGGAGCTGGTGGCCGAACGCGACCCTGAGGAAGCACGCCTGATTCTCGATCCCGTGCTCGAGCGCATGATGGAGGCCGTCCACCGCTACGAGGGCACGGTCAACCAGGTCATGGGTGACGGCATCATGGCGCTGTTCGGCGCGCCGGTGGCCCATGAAGACCATGCCATCCGCGCCGGGTATGCCGCGCTCAGAATGAAGGATACGGTCAGCGCTCTCGCCGTCGATCTGGAGAGTCGCCTCGGCTTCCATGTGCAGATCCGCGTGGGCATGAATTCGGGCGAGGTAGTGGTGCGAGCCATCGGCAGTGACCTGCGCATGGACTACAGCGCGGTGGGCCAGACCACCCACCTCGCTGCGCGCATGGAGCAGCTCGCCACGCCCGGGTCCATCCTGGTCACCGAGGCGTTCGCCCGGCTCACCGAGTCCTTCCTGCATTTCAAGCCGATGGGGCTGACCCCGGTGAAGGGCTTGCCCGAACCAGTGGACGTCTTCGAGCTGTCCGGGGCGGAGCCGACGCGCACACGCTTCCAGGCCGCTTCCTCCCGAGGCCTCTCCCGATTCGTGGGACGCGAGGGAGAGCTCAAGCTTCTCTATGCCGCATTGGATCGAGCGGAGGCGCGCGTCGGCCAGGTGGTAGCGGTGGTCGGGGAGCCCGGCGTCGGCAAATCCCGCCTCTTCCACGAGCTCGTGCGCTCGTCCCACATGCGCGGATGGCTGGTGCTGGAGACGGGGTCGGTCTCCTACGGGCAGATGACAGCGTGGATGCCCGTCCGCGATCTCCTCCGTACGTTTTTCCACATCGACGACTGGGCGGCACCGCAGGAAATCGAGACGCAGGTGACGGAGGGCCTCGCCGCGCTGGACCCATCCCTCCAGGACGTGCGGTCGGCCGTGCTCTGGTTGCTGGACGTGCCGGTGGAGGACTCGAAGTGGGCCCTCCTCGATCCGGAGCAGCGCCGCCAGGCCACCCTCGACGGCGTGCGCCGGATCCTCGTCTGGCAGAGCCGGGTGCGCCCGCTCCTCGTGGTATTCGAGAACTTGCACTGGATCGATGCGGAGACCCAGACCTTCCTCAATCGCCTCGTGGATGGCCTTCAGGGAACGCGCATCCTTCTCCTCGTCAACTATCGGCCGGAATACCGTCACGGCTGGGCCAACAAGACGTACTACGGGCAAGTGCGCCTCGATCCGCTCGCCCCCGAGAGCGCCGAGGCGCTTCTCAGCACGCTGCTCGGTGACGCCCCCGACCTGCTCCCGCTCAAGACGCTGCTCATCGAGCGGACGCAGGGCAATCCCTTCTTCCTCGAGGAGAGCACCCGCACCCTCATCGAGACCAAGGTCGTGGTGGGGCGGCGGGGCGCCTTCCACCTCGCGAGCCCGTTGTCGAGCATTCGCGTGCCCGCCACGGTGCAGGCCATCCTGGCCGCCCGCATCGATCGGCTGGGGCCAGAGGAAAAGCGCCTGCTCCAGTCGGCGGCGGTCATCGGTCGTGAGTTCTCGCTCCCCCTCCTCCAGGCCGTGATGGGAGGAAGCGCCGAGGATCTGGGCAGCGGGCTCGCGCGGCTGCAAAGCGCCGAATTCCTCTACGAGTCGAGCCTCTTTCCGGAGATCGAGTACACCTTCAAGCACGTGCTGACCCAGGAGGTCGCCTACGAGGGTCTCCTCCAGGGCCGGCGGCGCGCGCTTCACGCGCGCATTCTCGAAGCCATCGAAACGCTCTGGGCCGATCGGCTGGTCGGCGAGGTGGAACAGCTCGCCCACCATGCCTTCCGCGGCGAGGTGTGGGACAGGGCCGTGACCTATTTGCGCCAGGCCGGGACCAAGGCGCTGGCCCGCTCGGCGAGCGCCGACGCCGTGGGATTCTTCGAGCAGGCGCTGGCCGCCCTCGAGTATCTCCCGGAGAATCGGGACACCATGGAGCAGGGGATCGACATCCGCCTCGATCTTCGTCAGGCCCTGGTGCCGCTGGCCGATCGTCGCCGGATCTTCGATCACATGCAGAAGGCCGAGAGCCTGGCCCACACGCTGGACGACGAGCGCCGGATGCGGTGGATCGCCTATGCCCTCGCGCACTACCATTACCTCTCGAACGAGCAGGAGCGCGCGCAGGAGATCGGACGGCGGGCCCTCGATCTGGGCGGAGGCGTTGACCTCGCCCACGAGGTCGCGGTGAACGTCCTTCTCGGCTACTCCCTCCACATGACCGGGAAATACCGCGAGGCCACGGAGGTGCTGCGGCGGAACGTCGACGTTCTCTCCGGGGAGCGGGTGCGCGAGCGATTCGGTCTGCCCATCTTTCCCGCCTTTCCCTCGGTGACGAGCCGTGAGCGGATGGTGCGCTGCCTCGCCGAGCTGGGCGAGTTCGCGGAGGGTGTGCGGCTGGGCGAGGAAGGCATGCGGATCGCGGAGGAGATCGACCACGCCACGAGCCTCACGGCCATGTGCCTGGGCTTGGGCATATTCCACATGCGCCGGGAGGATCTGGACCGGGCCCTTCCCGTGCTCGAGCGTGGCATGGAGGTGGGCCGCCGCGGCAGCATCTATGTCTACGTGTTCACTCTCGCGGCCGCGGTGGGGCGGGTGCAGGCGCTCACCGGGCGCATCAAGGAGGGGCTGGCCCTCATGACCGAGGTCATGGAGGACAGCCGGGCCAGGAAGATGGCCCTCGGCCAGGCGGTTCGCCTTGCCTGGCTCGCCGAGGGACACCTCGTGGCCGAGGAATACGAGCCGGCGTGGGAGCGAGCGCTGGAGTCGCTGGACTATTCGCGCCGGCTCAACGAAAGGGGCCAGGAGGCCTGGACCCTGCACTTGCTCGGCGACATCGCCGGCCGGCGCTCGCCGGGGGCCCTCGACGACATCGAGCGCTTCTACCGAGACGCCATGGCCATCGCCGAGCCGCTGGGCATGCGTCCCGCGGTCGCGCACTGCCTCCTGGGCCTCGGGGAGCTCTACGCGCGGACAGAGCGCGCAGAGGCCGAGGCGCACTTGCACACGGCGGCCGGGCTCTTCCGCGACCTGGGCATCGCGTCCTTGCAGGCGCGGGCGGAGCGGCAGCTCGGCACGCCTCGCGGATGACGCGAGCGCCGCTCTATTCCTGGCTCGTGCCTCACGTCGTTGCTCCGCTCGCGGAGCGCCTGGGTCTTCCCGTGTGGACCACCGAACGTCGCCTCCGCGAGCTCCAGTGGCGTTCGCCAGAAGAGCTGGAGGAGCGGGCGCTGTCCCGGCTCCGGCCGCTCCTCAGCCACGCCGCGCACCACGTTGCCCATTACCGCGAGCTGCTCGCCGGCGTCGATCTGCGAGCCATCAAGGCCACCGCCGATCTGGCCCGGGTACCCATCACCACCAAGCGCGAGCTGCGGGCGGGCTTTCCCGCCCGGACCACCGCCGAGAATCTGCCCGAGAGCCGGCGCCACCCGATGATGACCTCCGGCTCGACCGGCCTGCCTTTCGAGTGCTACTGGGACCGCTCGGTCCTTCCCGTCCTCGGGGGAACGGATCGCTTCTGGCTCGGGTGGTCGGGGATCGCCATCTGGCACGCACGGATCGTGATCGCGAGCCCCGCGTACTTCTACGAGCGCATCAAGCCGCCGCGCCGCCTCCACGCGCTCGCCAACCGGCTGGTGGTGGGAGAGTGCACCGAGAACCTCCCGGCCGATCAGATCACCACCGCGCAATTCCGGTCGCTGGTGGAACGGGTGACTCCTCGCGGGCCCTTTTTCATTCGTAGCTATCCCGGAGCCCTCGCGAGCCTTTCCGCGGGCCTCGTGAAGGACGGCGTGCCGCTGGCGAGCTATCCGCGAGCCGTCGTAACGCTGGCGGAGACCCTCACGCCTACCAATGCGGCGCGCCTCCGCGAAGTGTTCCAGTGCCCAGTGGTAAACCACTACTCGGCCTGGGAAGTGCCGCAGATCGCCCATAGCTGTCCGGCCGCGCCGGCCACGCTCCACGTCAACTCCGACCGAGTCATCGTGCGCGTGGTCCGGCCCGACGGCACCGACTCCGCGCCGGGAGAAACGGGCCGCGTGGTCGTGACCGATCTCGCCAACTATGTGATGCCGTTCATCAACTACTCCGCGGGGGATCTGGCCGTGGCGGGCGAGCGATGTGCCTGCGGACGCGGGATGCCGACCCTGGCTCGGCTCGAGGGACGGGAGAGCGAGATGATCCGGACGCCCGAGGGACGAGAAGTGAGCTCGGGCGCGCTGGGACAGCTCCTGACCTTCGTCATCGGGATCATCCCGTACGTCTGGGAATATCAGGCAGTCCAGACCGCTCCAGGCGCCATCACCTTGCTCGTGGTGCCGACCACCCAGTTCACGTCGGGATTCGCAGCGTCTCTCAAGAGGGGCGTCGAAGAATTCCTGGGGCCGGCGGTGACCGTGACGATCGAGCCAGTGGGCGCGATCCCCATCGAAGCTTCGGGCAAGCGGCTGATCATCAAGTCACTCCCCGCTCCCCGCTCCTGATCGCGCCCCGGCGGAGCAGGGCAGCCACCGCCGAGATCTCGCCGAAGGTGACGACTCGGAGGAGCGCGAGGGCGGCGCAATAGACCAAGGCGCCGGCGCACCAGAGCGCGAGATCAGTGGGACGGCCGGCGCGGAACAACGCCAGGGGCAGAAACAGGAAACCGAGAGCCGCGGGGAGCGCCCAGTCCCTGACTGATCCCGACCGGAGATGGCGGGTGCGCCAGCCGAGATAGAGCGCGTGGACGCTCGCTCCCGCGAGCACGGCAAGGCAGGCGCCCCGGCTGCCCTGCCGAGCGATGAGCGACGGTGCAATTCCCCAGAACACGACCAGCCGGAGCGCGGCCGCCACCACCGTTTCCGCCGGGCGCTCGTGCACCAGCGCGAGAAGACTGGGTACGCTGGCCAGCGCGAAGGCGAGCGCGGCCGCCGACAGCGGAAACAGATTGCCGGCCACCGGCGCATAGGCCGCTCCGAACAGGAGCGGAACATAGGACGCTCCGAGAAACCAGGCGGCGAAGACTCCCAGCACGCCCGTGGCGGCGAGCACGCGCACGAGTCGGGCGCTCCACCGTGCCAGCTCCGCAGCCTGCCCGGCATCGTGAAGCTGACCCAGGAATGGCAGGAACGCGAGCATGACCTGCGGGATCGTCGTCACTACCATCAGATATGCGTTGTGGGCAAGACTGAAGTATCCAACCTCCGCATACGGTCCGGCGAAGATGCGGACGAGGATCTCACCGCTGCCGAGGAAGGCGACCAGAAGGATCTGGGTGGCGAGTGAAGTCACACCGAAGCGGAGGTAGGGCGCGAGAAACCGGCGGTCGGGTCTGAGGTGGTGTCGCGCGCCGAGCAGGGGGTTCCTCACGAGCCCGAGCCCGAGCACCGTCATCTCGGTGAGCAGCACCCCGACGACGGCACCGCGCAGGCCCCCGAGCTGATAGCCCGACAGGACGAGCCCCACGAGGAGCCACCGGCGGGCCGTGTCGCCGAACGCCCATTGCCCAGCCCGATTGAATCCGAGGAAGATCGAGAAGAGATAGCCGCTGAGGCCTTGCGCCAGGACCGTGACAGCCATCACAAAGGGAATGACGGGATCCGGGTCGGGCCACCACAATCGGCCGACCGTCAGGTACAGGACGGCGGCGACGAGACCACTGGCCACACGAAGCGTGAAAAGATTGCCGATCAGGCGTTGAAGAACCGCGGTTTCGTGGCGGGCGAGGAGCTGGGGCAAATACCGTGTGGTGGCATTCACGAGGCCGAGCCCGCTCAGGAGGGCGAGCCAGGCCGCGACCGAGGTGGCGAGAGCATAGCGGCCATAATGGTCCGGACCCATCAGGCGTGGAATAACCAGCGCGAAGCATACTCCGCCCACCAGCTGAGCACCGCGCTGGACGAGCACCAGGGCGGCATTGCGGACGGTGTTCCGGGTACCGTTCGTCATCGGTCAGCGAGCGATCGATGAGGTACGACAAGGGAGGATTCGGGGCT
>DASYQB010000016.1:0-5543 GCA_036005985.1 Candidatus Methylomirabilota bacterium
GCCGCTCGGCGACATGATGGCGAGGCCGAAGGTCGTGGTGGTCATGCCCGCCTACAACGCGGGGAGCACGCTCCGACTGACCTACGAGGAGCTACCCAAGGAGTCCGTCAGCCTCGTCATCCTCGTCGACGACGGCTCCAAGGACCGCACCCTCGAGATCGCGCGCGAGCTGGGCCTCCAGGTCTTCGTGCACGACAAGAACTACGGCTACGGGGCCAATCAGAAGACCTGCTACACGGAGGCGCTCAAGGCGGGAGCGGACATCGTGGTGATGGTCCACCCTGACTATCAGTACGATCCCACCCTCGTGCCCCAGATGATCGAGCCCATCGTGCAGGAGGAGGCGGACGTCGTCCTGGGCTCGCGGCTCAAGGGCGGAGGCTCGGCCATCGCCCACGGTATGCCGTGGTGGAAGTTCATCGCGAACCGCTTCCTCACCGGGGTGGAGAACTCCTGCTTCGGCCTCCACCTTTCCGAGTACCACACCGGCTACCGCGCCTTCAGCCGCGAGGTGCTGGAAGCGGTGAACTTCCGGATGAACTCCGACGGCTTCGTCTTCGATCAGGAGATCATCTCGCAGGTGGTGGCGGCGCGGTTCCGGATGGCCGAGATCGCCGTGCCCGTGCGCTACTTTCCCGAAGCCTCGTCGGCAAGCTTCTTCGCCTCGTGCGGCTACGGGCTCAAGATCCTCTGGGTGGTCACCCGGCACGCGCTGCACTCGAGCGGGCTCAAGCGCTCGCGCCGGCTCCAGACGCTGCGTGGTCGCTATAGCCGGCTGGGCCCCGACTCCGGAACCTCCGCGGCGCGTTGATCCTCGTTCGCCTGCTGGACCTCGCGGCCCTCCTCTGCGGCCTGGCCGTGCTCTCCTCGCTCATCTACTGGTGGTGGCGCCCGGAGGAGATCTTCCTCGTGCTCCTGGGTATCGTCGCCCTCCGGCTCATAGTGGCGCCCGTGCCCGTCCCCCGGTTTCGGCCCCGGCGCGTGGTGGCGGTGGGCGTGGCCGTGTATGCCGCCTACTTCTCCTTCGTCACCCTGACCCGGCACTGGACGTTCAAGACCCACGCCCTCGATCTTGCCTACTACGTTCAGCTCACCTGGAACATCGCCCGCGGCGCGGGGGCACGAGTGAGCCTGCCCGAGATGCATGCGTGGGGCGACCACTTCTCCCCGATCATGTACTTGTTCGTGCCCGCCTTCTGGATAGCTCCCGGACCAGCCGTCCTCCTCGTCGCGCAATCGATCGCGCTGGCCCTGGGCGCCGTCGCCGTCTTCGGCATCGCGGCGCGGCGGTTGGGTGATGAGCGTCCGGCCGCGGTATTCGCCGTGCTCTACCTGATCCATCCGTCGCTGCACGGCATCAACGTGCGCGATTTTCACTCGGCTGCCCTCACCATCCCGTTCCTCCTCGCCGCCATCTACTTCGTGGAGGCGGAGAAGCCGTGGCTGTACTGGGCCTCGGTGCTCCTCATCCTCGCCACGCGCGAGGACGCGGCCATCGCTGTGGTGGGCCTCGGGCTGTGGCTGGCCGTGACGAAGCGGCGCTGGCGGTGGGGGATGGTCACCGCCCTCGGCGCCTTCGCCCTCCTCGTGGTGGACACGCGGTGGCTCATTCCATACTTCCGCGGAGAGCCGTATCCTCACCTCGGCCGCTACGCCCACCTCGGCCGCACCGTGCCCGAGATCATCGCCACCCTCCTGCTCCACCCGTGGCGCGTCCTCGCGGGACTGCTCACGGAAAAGCGCCTCGTCTACCTGGGGGCGCTCCTCGCTCCCCTCGCCTTTCTGCCTCTGCTCGCCCCCGAGGTGCTGCTGGGTCTCGCCCCGCCTCTCGTGGAGAATCTCCTCGGCCAGGATCCGATACTGTTCGACCATCGCACGCAGTACCAGAGCTTCATCCTGCCCTTCCTGTTCGCGGCCGCCATCGCGGGCTATGACCGTCTTGCCTTGCGGCGGCCCGGCCCCTGGCCCAAGACCGTGCTGGTGGTGGCGGTCATGGCGAGCCTCGTGCTGTCCGCACGCACCGTCAACAATCTCTCGTACGAGCGGGCCGTGCCCAAGCCCGAGCATCGTCAGGCCTTCGCGGTGATCAGCCAGGTGCCCCCAGAGGTCGTGGTGTCCGCGCAGGATCCGTACGTGCCCCACCTCGCCCTCCGACCGCTCGTCTTCGTGTTTCCCGTGGGCATCGAGAAGGCCGACTACCTGCTCCTGAATACCTCGACGTATCCATGGCGGAAAGATCCGGAGGTGATCATGAAGCGGGAGGGCGACACGGTGACCATTACCAACGGCGTGGGCGGCCCGACCTATCGCCATGCGGTGGCCGCGGAGCGTGGACCGATCCTGCTCCTTCGACGCCGCTAGGCGCTGAGGATTGCCCGCACCGAGATGAGGGCCGACTCCAGGGCGCCCTGCATCCACGTGTGAGACAGGGAGACGTGCTCCCCCGCAAAGTGGATGCGCCCCTCCGGCGCGACCACGTGGCGGTGAAGAGCGCTCCACTGGCCGGGCGTGAACCAGGCGAAGGCGCCACCGCTCCAGCGGTGATTGTCCCAGCTCCAGCTCGCCGTCCGGCGCACTTCGCCGGCGCGCGCGAGCTGCGGGTGCACCCGGGCGAGGTGGGTGAGGGCGAGCGCGCTCCGCTGGGTGTGAGGAAGGGTAGCGAGGCGGCGCGCGGCCTGGCCCCAGGAATACGAGGCGAGGAGCACGGCGGGCGCGGCCGACACCTTGGGGTCGCGGGCCGTCGCATTGTCGGACGGGTACCAGGTCGTGGCCGTCGGCAGGTCGGTATAGGTCCCGCCTCCGAAGATCCCCTCGTCCTGCTCCCAGAAGCGGCGGCGAGTCACCGCGAGGACCTTGGTGGCGGAGTCGTAGCTGAGCTCGCGGATGGCGCGCTGCTTGACAGCGGAGAAGGCGGGCTCAACCTCGAGGCGGTTGACCACGGGGAAGGGCAGCGTGCACAAGACGAAATCGCCGTCGACCCGCACGAGGCGACTGTCCTTGTCGCGATAGATGGCGGCGGCGCGGCCGCGCAGCGGGTCCTGTTCCAGGCGAACGACCTCCGCGCCCATGCGCGGCTTCGACTTGAGCCGGGCCGCGAAGCCGGCGGGCAGCCGGTCCATCCCCCCGACGATCTCGTCGAAGCCCTGGGTCCACACGCCGAGCTCCTCCTCGCGCAGGTACTCGGTGAGAGCGCTGCCCAGGAGCGCCTCCATCCCGTATGTCACGGCGAGGAACTCGATGGCGCCGGGGGAGAGTCCCTCCGTCTCGAAGAGTTGCTGAAGGGACTGCTGGTCGAGCGCGCGCAGGCCCGGGCTCGAGGGCATCAGGTTGGCGAGCTCAGCACGTTCCGCGGGCGAGAGAGCCTTCAGGCGCTTCACCAGCGAGCCCGCCCAGAGATCGTCGGGACTCTTCTCCCGCTCCGCGTCGTTGAGCGTGTAGGCAGAATTGAGCCGCGCGACATCCTTGATGCGCTCGCGCCGGCTACGCGCGAAGTAGAAGGCCTCCGGATTCGACTGGACGAAGGGGCTGAGGGCGAGGCCGAACTCGCTGATGTAGTGCCGGGGCAGCGCGTGACCCTTCGGCACCCGCATGGCCCCCGCCTCCCCGTACAGTCCGGTCTCGAAGCGCAGGGTGCGGGCGCGCCCTCCGATATGCGTCGTCTCCGCCTCGAGGATGGTGCAGGTGTGGCCGCGACGCTCCAGCTCGAGGGCGGCGCAGAGGCCGGCGAGACCCGCCCCGAGAATCACCACATGCACGGGACGCGCGGGCTGCGCGAGGGCGCGCAGGTCGTGAAGGGGGGCGAGCCCCAGGGTGACGCCGGTGACGACGCCCAGGCGGCGGAGGAATTGACGGCGGGTGATGGGGGAGATTTGGGGCGGGGGCATGAGCAGTCCCTGGTCAAGTTCTCGCGACACGCGCACTCTGTCAAGCGTTGACCTCTCGCACGCGCTCTGGCAGGATCGGCGCAATGTCCGGCCACCCATTCGACCCATTCTTCGCCGTCGACCATGAGGACTGACGTGACCCTGTCGCCCCTCGAAGCCGCCCGGAAGCTTGCTCCCCGGATCCGATCCAGCGCCGACGAGATCGACGCGGCCCGCGAGCTACCCCGGCCGCTCTTCGAGGCTCTCGCCGACGCCGGCATGTTTCACCTCGCCGTGCCGCGCGCCATCGGGGGACTCGAGATCGACTTGCCCACCTACGTGCAGGTCATCGAAGAGCTCGGGAAGGCCGACGCGAGCACGGGCTGGGTGGTCAACCAGGGGGCGATCTACGGCACGTACGCCGCGCGCATGCCGCCGGAGGTGGCGCGCGCGATCTGGATCGACCCGCCACGCGCCGTGGTCGCCAACACGCCGGCGCCCACCGCGCAGGCCGTGGTGGTGCCCGGTGGCTACCGCGTCACGGGGCGTCAGGGCTTCAGCACCGGCTGCCGGCACGCCTCGTGGGTGGCCGCGCATGCCCAGGTGATCGAGCAGGGGCAGATCCGGCTGGACAATGGGCAGCCGGAGATGCGCTATCTCTTCGTGCCCGTCGGTGAAGCGGAGCTGCTCGACACGTGGCATACACGGGGCATGCGCGGCACGGGGACGCATCACTTCGCGGTCAACGACGTGTTCGTGCCCGCGGAGCGCACCGTCTTGTCGGCCACCGCGCCCCTCCTGAACGACGGTCCGCTCTACAAGATTCCGCGCACCCTCGCCTTCGCCTCCGGCGACGCCGCGGTCGCCCTCGGCATGTCTCGAAGCTGTCTCGAGACCTTCTTCGACCTCGCGGGCTCCAAGACGCCGCGCGCCGTGCAGGGGCTACTGCGGGACCAGTCGATGACCCAGGTGGCAGTCGGCCACGCCGAAGCGGCTCTCCGCTCAGGGCGTGCCTTTCTCATGGAGGCGGTGTCGGACATCTGGGCGGAGGCGACCTCGACGGGCGCAGTGACCCTGGAGCGGCGGGCCGCCCTTCGCCTCGCGACGACCCACGGCATCCGCCTGGCCGCACAGATCATCGAGAGCGTCTACAGCGCGTCCGGCGCCACCGCTGCCTACGACGGCAACCTGATCCAGCGCCACTTCCAGGACATCCACGTGATCACCCAGCACCTGCAGGGCCGCCTCGCCCACTACGAGCTGGTCGGCCGCCACTGGCTCGGCCTCCCCATAGACGAAGCCCGTTTGTAGTTGGCGGTGCATCGCCGCCCGTACGCGTGGCGGACGGGTCCTGTCGTCGGGGGTCCTGCGGCGCAACCGGCGGAGTGGGCCCTGCACGTGTGGACGTGAAGCGACTGCGGCACTTCGAACGGGCCGGGTGGCGTCAGGGGTGCCTGCGGCGCGGCCGGCGGAGTGGGCCCTTCGCGAGTGCGCGCAGCCCGCAGGGCTGCGATTCACGAATGCGTAGGGTGTCGCAGCCGGTTGCGCCGCAGGACCCCCGACGACAGGACCCGTCCGCCGCGCGTACAGGCGATGCACCGCTACCTACAAACGGGCTTCGTCTATGGGGAGGCCGAGCCAGTGGCGGCCGACCAGCTCGTAGTGGGCGAGGCGGCCCTG
>DASYQB010000017.1:0-13583 GCA_036005985.1 Candidatus Methylomirabilota bacterium
CTGTCCCATCTCCTCCTCGATCGGATCGACGGACCCCTCACCGCGGAACAGGCCAAGCAGGTGACGTTCATCCGCCAGGGAGCCCATGCTCTCACCGAGCTCGTCAATGACCTCCTCGATCTCGCCAAGGTGGAGGCGGGCAAGATCACCGTGCGCCCCATCGAGTTCGAGGTGGAGAGCATGTTCGGCGCCCTCCGCGGCATGCTGCGGCCGCTCCTCGTCAGCGAGTCCCTCCGTCTCGTCTTCGAGCCCGCGGACGGCCTGCCCACCCTCTACACCGACGAGGGCAAGGTGTCGCAGATCCTCCGCAACTTCATCTCCAACGCCTTGAAGTTCACGGAGAGTGGCGAGGTGCGGGTGTCGGCGACCTTCCGCCCCGAGGACGACGCGGTGAGCTTCGACGTCACCGACACCGGCATCGGCATTCCCGCCGAAGACCAGGAGCGGATATTCGAGGAGTTCACCCAGGTGGAGAACCCGCTCCAGCATCGGGTCAAGGGGACCGGGCTCGGGCTGCCCCTCTCGCGCAAGCTGGCCGAGCTGCTGGGGGGGCGGGTCACCGTCCGCAGCACGGTCGGGGTGGGCTCGACGTTCTGCGCCGTGATCCCCACCCTCTATCTGCCGAAGTCGGGGGTGGTGGAGGAAAACGAGCTGATCGTGGGCGAGCGCTCGGGGCGCCCGGTGCTCATCGTGGAAAACGATGCGCGCCAGCTCACCATTTACGACCGCTACCTGCGCGGCTCCGCCTTCCGGCTCGTGCCCGCGCGAAGCCTCCGGGAAGCCCGCCGCGCCCTCGCCGGCGAGCTTCCGCATGCCATCGTCCTCGACGTGCTCCTGGAAGGCGAAGACACCTGGAAATTCCTCGCCGATCTCAAGAAGGGCGCGACCACCCGGGACATTCCCGTGCTCGTGGTGAGCACGGTCGACGACTCGCGCAAGGGCTTGGCCCTGGGAGCGGACGCGTACGCTCTCAAGCCCACCACGCGGAGCTGGCTCATCGGCGAGCTCGAGCGTCTGACCGGCCAGAGCCGGGTTCCTGGCGCGCTCATCATCGACGATGACGACATGGCCCGCTACGTCCTCAAGCGCCTGCTGAGCCAACTGCATTGCGTCGTCACCGAGATGCCCAACGGCCCGGACGGGTTGCAGGCGGCGAGAGACCTCCATCCCGAGATCGTCTTCCTCGACCTCAACATGCCGAACATGTCCGGCGCCGAGGTGCTCGTTCGCCTCAAGGAGGATCCCGTGACTGCCAACATCCCGGTGGTGGTAGTCACCTCCAAGTCCCTCGAGCCCGCCGAGCGCGCTCAGCTCGAGAGCCGGGCGGTGGCCGTGCTGTCCAAGGAGGAGACGGCGCGTGAGGATGCCCTCTCCGTGATCCAGGCCACCTGGGTGAAGGCGGGACTCCGGCTATGACCGCGCCGTCGCGAGGGCTCGTGCTCGCCGTCGATGACGAGCCGACCAACCGGTACGCGGTCTCCCGCGTCCTCTCCCAGGCTGGATACAAGGTCATCGAAGCGAGCACGGGCGAGGAGGCCCTCCGCTTCATCCACAGCGAGCGGCCCGACCTCGTGGTTCTCGACGTGCGGCTGCCCGACATCAGCGGCTACGAGATCTGCCGACGGATCAAGGAAGATCCCACCACCGCTTCCACTCTCATCCTGCAGGTCTCCGCCACCTTCGTGAACAGCCGCGACGCCGTGCGCAGCCTGGACGGCGGCGCCGACAGCTACCTGACCCAGCCCGTGGAGCCGCCCGTGCTCATCGCCACCGTGGGCGCGCTCATCCGCCTCCGTCGCGCCGAGGAGGCGCTTCGTAAATCCGAGTCGCGCCTCCTCCGTCGCGCCGAGGAGGCGCTTCGCGAATCCGAGTCGCGCCATCGGCTGCTCTTCGAGCGGACTCCCCTGCCCGCCTGGGTGTTCGACATCGAGTCCCTCGATATTCTCGCCGTGAACGACGTGGCCGTCCTGCGCTACGGCTACAGCCGGGACGAGCTCCTCGCCATGCGGATCGGAGACCTGCAGCCGCCCGCCGACGTGGCCGCGTTCAAGTCCCGCGCCGCGAGCGACGCGCGGGGCCAGCTCGGAGTGTGGCGGCATCGAGCGAAGGACGGCAACGAGCTCGATGTCGAGCTCACCGCCGCCCCCATCCGCCTCGGCGAGCATCGCGCGCGCATCCTCATCGCCACCGACGTGACGGAACGCCGGCGGGTGGAGCAGGCGCGCGTCGAGCTCCTCACCCGCGAGCGCACGGCGCGGGCCCAGGCGGAGGAGGCGAACCGGGCCAAGGACGACTTCCTCGCCACCCTCTCCCACGAGCTGCGCACGCCCCTCAACGCCATGGTCGGCTGGGTCAATCTGCTCCAGTCGGGAAAGCTCGACGCGTCGACGGCCAAGCGCGGCCTCGACGCCATCGACCGGAACACCCGCATCCAGGCCCAGCTCATCGAGGATCTCCTCGACGTGTCGCGCATCATCACGGGCAAGCTCGTCCTCGAACAGTCCGTCATCGATCTGGTCGACGTCGCCCAGGCCGCCGCGGAGGGACTTCGCGCGCCCGCCCTCGCCCGACAGCTCGATCTGGTCGTGACGGCGAAGGTGGCGCCCATCCTCGTAGTGGGCGACTTCGGCCGGCTCCAGCAGGTGGTGAGCAATCTCGTCTCGAACGCCATCAAGTTCACCGACCCGGGGGGACGCGTGACCGTCCGCATCGAGCGGCGCGGGAACGAGGCGGTTCTCGAGGTCGCGGATACGGGACGGGGCATCCGCCCCGAGTTCCTGCCCCACGTGTTCGAGAAGTTCCGGCAAGCCGATACCTCGACCACGCGCTCGCACGCCGGGCTCGGCCTCGGGCTGGCCATCGTCCGACGCCTCGCGGAGCTGCACGGCGGGCGCGTCCAGGCGACGAGCGAAGGCGAAGGGCGAGGGTCGACCTTCACGGTGACGCTTCCCGTCGCCCCGGTGGTCGCCTCCCCAAGCGCCGACGGGAAATCCGAAAGCTCCGACGACGTCACCCTTGATGGCCTGTACGTGCTCGTCGTCGACGACGATGCCGATTCGCTCGTGCTCGCGGCGCTGACCCTGGAGCAACACGGCGCCCACGTGACCACCGCCCGGTCGGGGGCGGAGGCGCTGGAAGCGATGAAAGACACCCTTCCCGACGTGCTCGTCAGCGATCTCGGCATGCCCGATCTCGACGGCCTCGAGCTCATGCGCGAGATCCGGCGACGGAGGGGAACGAGCGTGCCCGCCCTCGCCCTCACCGCCTACGCCATGGAAGCAGACGCGGAGCGAACGCGGGCTGCCGGCTACATGATGCACCTGACGAAACCGCTCGATCCCAAGAGACTGGCCCTGGCTGTGCGCCGCCTCGCCCGGCGCCCCTAGCGAAGGCGTGCGCTCCCGGCCTGTAGTCGGCCTATTCGTGTCGTCCCGATCGCCGCCCGTCTTTTGCTAGGATGAGCGTCCAAGAGATGGCCAGCCTCCAGAACCTCGAGATCACCGTCGTCCTCCTCGTGGCCGTGCTGATCCTGACCACGCTGGCGAGAAGTCTCCTTCTCCCCTATCCGATCCTGCTCGTGGTGGGCGGCCTCGCCCTCAGCCAGCTCCCCAAGATGCCCGTGCTGCGCCTCGACCCCGATCTCGTCTTCCTCGTCTTTCTTCCGCCCATCTTGTGGTCCGCCGCCTACTTCACCTCGCTGCGCGACTTTCGCGCCAACCTGCCCACCATCAGTTTCCTCGCCGTCGGCCTCGTGGCCGCCACCACCGCCGCGGTGGCCGCGGCGGCGCGCTGGATCATCCCCGGTATCGGCTGGCCCGAGGCGCTGGCCCTGGGCGCCATCGTCTCGCCCCCCGACGCGGTGGCCGCTACCGCCATCGGGCGGCGCCTGAACATTCCCCACCGCGTGGTGGTGATCCTCGAGGGCGAGAGCCTCGTCAACGACGCCACCGCGCTGGTTCTGTACCGCGCCGCGGTGGCGGCCACCGTGTTCGGAGCCTTTTCCCTCTACGACGGGCTCAAGCTGTTTCTCTTCGCGTCGGTGGGGGGGATTCTCGTGGGACTCGCGGTGGCGGAGATCGCCCGCCGCGCCCTCACTCTCACCGAGGACAGCTTCACCGAGGTCCTGGTGACCCTGATCGCCCCCTATGTGAGCTGGATCCTCGCCGAGCGGCTGCACCTTTCAGCGGTGCTCGCCTGCGTGGCGGGGGGACTCTACCTGCGCCAGCACCTGAGCGAGGCGGTGGCTCCCGCCACGCGTCTGCAGGCGCGCGCGGTGTGGGAGGTCTTCGTCTTTCTCCTCAACGGCGTGATCTTCATCCTGATCGGCCTCCAGCTCGCCTCCCTGCGCCCCGCGGTGGGCCCGGGCGAGTTCAAACCCCTGATCGTGCAGGCGGCGGTGATCAGCGGGGTGGCCATCGGGGTGCGCATGATCTGGGCACCCATCGCCATCGCCCTGCCCCGGTTGGGCGCGGTCGCGCTGCACCGGCGCGATTCCATGCCGGAGTGGCCGCCCATCTTCCTCGTGGGCTGGATCGGCATGCGCGGCATCGTGTCGCTCGCCGCCGCCCTCGCCCTGCCCCTCACCGTGGCGGGCGGCCAGCCGTTCCCCTTCCGCGAGGACATCATTCTCCTCACCTTCAGCGTGATCCTCGTCACCCTCGTGCTCCAGGGACTGACCCTCGCTCCCCTCCTGCGCCGCCTCGGTCTGCGCGATGACTCCGCCCTCGCCGACGAGGAGATTCGGGCGCGCGACGCGGCGGTGGACGCGGCCCTCGCCCGGCTCGCGGAGCTCGAGGCGGAGCCGTGGGCACGGCCCGCCCACCTGGAGCAGCTCCGCGCCCGCTACGCGCAGCGGCGCGCGCGCGCCTCCGCGATCAGCGAAGGCGACGGCTCGAGCACGGCCGAGGACTTGGGCGCGTTCCGCCGGCTCCGGCATGAAGCCATCAACGCCGAGCGCCGGCGCGTGATCGGACTGCGCGATCGCGGTGAGATCAGCGACGAGGTCCTTCACCGGCTCGAGCACGAGCTCGATGTGGAGGCAGTGCAGATCGGCACGGGCGAGCTCCGCCCCGGGTAGCGGCCATAGCGGCGGCGGGCTTTTTAGCGGCCTGCGAGGTTGTTAGCGGACTGAGGTGGCGCCCACGCGGTGGAAGATGCCGTGAAACTTGTGGTGCCGATCCTCGTGGGCGGCCCAGAGGGCCCCGAGCGAGTCGAACTGGGCGAGATAGCCGAGGCCGCTGTCCGCGGGCTCGGCCATGGCCCACTCCCCGCTCCGGTGGCGGCGAAAGCCCTCGCCGGGGGCGACCCAGAAGCTCTCCGAAGCTTCCTCGCGAAAATGCCTCGGGCTCTGTCCCGCCGGCACGGGGGCGAGGAAGAATCGCGCGGTGAAGCGAATGGGGCTCGAGGGCGGCGTGATGAAGTGCGAGAGATAGCGAAAAGCCCCCACATCGAGGTACCAGTCGTGAGCGGCGAGCAGCGCACTGAGCGGCTCGCGCTGGGCCATGTGGGCCTCCCGTAGCGCGTCGATGCGGGCGGCGTCATCCGGATGGGCGGAGGCGATCGGGCGTCCGGTGGCATCAGAGGCCGGAAGCACTCCCGTCTCCTCCAGCAGCTCGCGGGCCGCCGCCACCCAGTAGGCGAGGGCGGGCACGCCGTTCTCGGAGGGGAGGAGTCGCCCCGCCTCCACCTCCGTGATGCCGCGGCAGCGGCCAAGAATATCCGGGGCGCCGTCCTCGGGATCTACCTTGCCGCCGGGAAAAGCATAGTAGCCGCCGAGAAATCGCATGCTCTGCTGCCGGCGAATCATGTAGACCTCGGCGGGAGAGCCGGATCCCGAGCGGACGAGAAGGACGGAGGCGGCCGGCTTCGGGGTGACGGGGGTCACGGGGCCGGCGCGCGCGAGCGACGCAGCTCGGCCAGCTGCTCCATGAGCGCTTCCGCGGAGACGGGCTTGGCCACCACGCGGTCCACGAACTGGCTCCCCTCGTGGGCGGCCACGCTCTCGCCCCATCCGGTGAGGAGAAACACGGGCGTCTCCGGCGACCGCGCCTTGACGCGCTCCGCCACTTCCCAGCCGTTCATCCTCGGCATGCCGAGATCGGTGATGACCACGTCGTGCTTGGTGCTGTCGAACATCTCCAGCGCGTCCTCGCCCTTGCCCGCGGTGGTCACGGAGTGGCCGCATGCCTGCAGTGTGTCGGAGAGCACGGTGAGGAGACGCGGATCGTCGTCCACGAGGAGGATCCGCGAGGCCTGCTCCGGCTGCACCGGCTCCACCACGCCCTCGGCGGGGGGAATGATCTGGAAGCGGCTCGCGTGCAGGCGCAGCCGGACGACGGTGCCCCGGCCGGGCTCGCTCTCGATGCTCATGTTGCCCCCGTGGCGCTCGATGATCTCCGCCACCTCGGCAAGCCCGCGGCCGCCGCGACTCGTCGACACGTTCTCGAGGGCGCGGTTCTCCACGAGACGCGAGTGCTCCTCCGTCATCCCGATGCCGGTGTCGCGCACTTCGATGACCACCCAGCCCGATTCCTCGGCCGCGGCCCGGATGGACAGCTCGCCCCCGTCCGGCATGGCCTGGACGGCGTTGAGGATGAGGCGCACGAGGGCGTCGCGCAGCTCGAAGGCGATGCCCTCCACGGGGGGCAGCGCCTCCATGTCCTGGGAGACGGTGATGGCCACGCCCCGGCGCTCGGCATCGTCGCGCCAGCGCGGCGCGGTGAGGTCGAGCGCTTCCTGGATGACCGCGGGCAGTCCCACCGGGCCGAAGGCCACCTCGGGCTGACGCGACACGAAGTCCTGCAGCCGCCGCACGGTGGTCGATGCCTCCAGGGCCACGTCGCGCACGATCATGAGCCGGCGATGGGTCGCGGAGTCCGTGGGGGCGTCGCGGAGGAGGAGCTCGGTGTAGGCGAGGATGGCGGCCAGCGAGTTGTTGAAGTTGTGCGCGAGACCGCCCACCGTCTCGCCGAGGGAGCGCAGGTCGTGGCCCTGCTCGAGACTTCCGCCGCTCTCCGCCACCCGTCGCGACAGATCGCGGGCCCAGCTCCGCAGGGTGAGGATGGAGCGGTCGATCTCCACCTTGGTGCGCGCCATCTGGCGCGCGATGTCCTGGATCTCCTCGTGATCCGTGAAGAGGAGAGGATTCTGGGGGACGGGCGGCTCCGCGGCCCGGCGGACCCATTTGCTGAACCGCTCCCGGACCCGTCCCACTCTCGGCTGTCTCGTTGTCCTGGGGAAACCGGCTAGAGATTGACGAGCTGGGCCACGCGCTCGCGATGCCACGTGGCGTCGCCGAAGGTGAATTCAGAGCCCTTGGCCCGCTTGAAGTACAGGTGCAGATCGTGCTCCCAGGTGAAGCCGATGCCGCCGTGGAGCTGTATGCCCGCGCCCGAGACGCGTCGATACGCGTCCGAGACATAGGCCTTGGCCATGCTCACAGCCAGCGGGCCCTCGGCCACGCCTTCGTCCATGGCCCACGCTGCGTAGTACGTGATGGACTTGCTGTTCTCGACATCCACGAGCATGTCCGCCGCCTTGTGCTTCACCCCTTGATACGAGCCGATGGGCCGGCCGAAGGCCTGGCGGATCTTCGCGTACTCGACGGTCATGTCGAGCACCTTCTGCGCGCCGCCGCACATCTCGGCGCACAACCCCACGGTGGCCCGGTCGATCACGCGGGCGAGAGGCGCCCAGCCCGAACCGGCCGGGCCCATGAGGGCGTCGGGCCCGACAACCACGTTCTCGAGCGTCACCTCGCAGAGCTTGCGCGTCTGGTCCATGGTGGGCAGGAGAGTCACGGTCAGCCCGGGGCTCCCCTTGGGCACGAGAAAGAGGGAGATGCCCTCCTCGGCCGTCTTGCCCGTGGCGGTGCGCGCCGCCACCACGAGCACATCGGCAGTGTGCGCGTCCTGGACAAAGAGCTTGGTGCCGTTGAGGACATGGCCGCTCCCCTTCGCGGTGGCGGGCAACGTGATGCCGCGCGCGCCGAGATCGGCGGTGGGCTCCATCCACGCCAGGGTGGCCCGAGCGTCACCGGAGGCGAGCTTGGGCAGCCAGGCCTTCTTCTGCGCCTCCGTGCCGGCTTCGAGAATGGCGAGCCCCCCGAGGAGCACCGTGGAGAAGAAGGGACCCGGCACCACCGCGCGACCCATCTCCTCCATGAGGACGACGAGGTCGACGATGCCGAGGCCCATGCCCCCGTGCTCGTCGGGCACGACGAGCCCGAGCCATCCCTGCTCCGCAAGCTTCTTCCACAGATCGGGGGTCATCCCCTCGGGGCTGTCCATGAGCTTGCGTACCGTCTCGGAGCTGCACTCGTTGTCGAAGAACTTCCGGGCCGTGCTGCGCAGGAGCTCCTGCTCTTCGTTGAACCCGAAGTTCATGGTTTAGCCTTTCGGAAGGCCGAGCACGCGCTCGCCGATGATGTTCTTCTGGATTTCCGTCGTCCCGCCCTCGATGGAATTGGCCCGCGAGCGAAGGAAGCTGTACTGCCACATGCCGCCGTCCACCGCCCACTGGCTGCCGCGGGCGAGGAGCGCGTACGGTCCCTGGAGCTCCATGGCCAGCTCCTGCAGCCGCTGGTGTCCCTCCGTCCACATCATCTTGCCCGCGGAGGCCTCGGGCCCCGGCAGCTCGCCCTTGAGCAGCTTGGTGAGGGCGCGGGCGCCGGTGTACTTGAAGACTTCGGTGTCGACCCACATCTGCGCGATCTTCTGGCGCACCGTCGGATCCTCGGTGGCGGGCGCGCCGTTCCTCCTCGTGCGCTTGGCGAGGTCCACGAGGCTGTCGAGGGCGATGCGCAGGCGCACCTGCAGGCCGAAGCCGAGGGCGAGCCGCTCGTACATGAGGGTGGTCATGCCCACCGCCCAGCCGTTGTTGAGACCGCCCAGGATGTTGGCCTCGGGCACCTTGACGTTGTCGAAGTAAACCTCGTTGAACTCCGCATCGCCGGTGATCTGGCGCAGCGGCTTCACCGTCACCCCGGGACTGTGCATGTCGAGGAGGAAATAGGTGATGCCCTTGTGCCGCTCCGCCCGCGGATCGGTACGGGCGAGGAGCATCATCCAGTCCGCCTGATGCGCGACGGAGGTCCAGACCTTCTGGCCGTTGACCACGTAGTGCTCGCCGACCTTTTCCGCCCGCGTCTGGAGCGCGGCAAGGTCGGAGCCCGAGTTCGGCTCCGAGTAACCCTGGCACCAGATCTCCTCGCAGGAGAGCATCTTGGGCGGATAGCGGCGCTTCTGCTCCTCGCTGCCGTAGGCGATGATGGTGGGCCCGGCCATGCCGATGGCGAGGATATTGAGGACGGGCGGCGCCTTGGCGAGCGCGATCTCCTCCTGGAAAATCATCTCTTCCATGAAGGTGAGGCCGCGCCCGCCGTAGTCCTTGGGCCACGTGAGTCCCATGAAGCCCGCGTCGTACATCTTGCGCTGCCACGCGCGGAGGAAGTCGTAGACGTCGGGGCGCCCCACGTCCGAGCCCACGCGCATCCGGCTGTCCCAGTCCTTCGGCAGGTTCTGCTCGAGCCAGGCGCGGACTTCGTCCCGGAAAGAGGTCTGCTCAGGGGTCAGCGTAAAGTCCATGCTCCCTCCCTCGAGGCGGGCCGTCGAGGCTCGACAGAAGACTGAACGACGATTCAGTGCCATGATACGGGCCGCCCTCGAAAGGTGTCAAGAACGCAGACATAGCGGGTTTTCCCTCCAGTACCGCTGAGGTATACTGCGAGCCGCCATGACGGCTCCCCTTGCCATCTCGCTGCCGCGCCTGCGCTCCCACGTCGAAACCCTCTCGCGCTTCGGGCGAAATTCCGAGGCGGGCGGGATCACCCGATCCTGCTGGAGCGTACCCCACGAAGAGGCGCGGGCCTGGCTCCTCGAGCGCATGAAGGAGGGCGGCCTCAGCACGTGGGTCGACGAGGCAGGCAACACCTTCGGACGGCTGGGCAACGGCGGGCCGACCGTGCTCACCGGCTCGCATATCGACACGGTGCCGAACGGCGGGCCCCTCGACGGCGCCCTCGGCGTGCTCGCCGGGCTCGAGTGTCTCCAGACCATCCACGAATCGGGGACGCGGACACGACTGCCCCTCATGGTCGCGGCGTGGAGCGACGAGGAGGGACGCTACGCCGGCCTCTTCGGCTCCAAGGCCTTCGCGGGACGGCTCGACGCCAAGGAGATTCCGAATCTCCGCTCCGCCGACGGCGAGCGACTGGTCGACGCCATGGCGCGGGCCGGCTTCAACGCCTACGACGCGCCCAAGGCGCGCTGCAATCCCAAGACCCTCGCCGCCTACGTGGAGCTTCACATCGAGCAGGGTCCGCACCTCGAGGCGGCCAAGATCCCCATCGGCGTCGTCGAGGGCATCGTGGGCAACCGGCGCAACTGGGTCACCTTCACGGGCCAGGCCGACCATGCCGGCACCACCCCGATGGCGTGGCGGCGGGATGCGTTCATGGCCGCCGCGGAGTACGCGCTCCACGCGCGCCGGCTCATCCTCGCCAAGGGGAGCGGGCGGAGCGTGACCAATTTCGGGCGCGTGGAGGTGGGGCCGGGCGTCTCCAACATCGTGCCGGACCGCTGCGTGCTCTTGCACGAGATGCGCGAGCTCGATCCGAAGATCCTCGCCCGCCTCGAGCGCGAGTGTCTCGCTCTCGCCAAGCGCGTGGCCAAGAAGTGGAAGCTCAAGGTCACGGTGGAGCCGATCTCCAAGAGCCAGCCCGCGCGCTGCGCTCCGCGGGTGATGCGCGCGGTGGAGGCGGCGGCGGCCGGCCTCAAGCTCAAGGTCAAGCACATGCCCTCGGGCGCCGGACACGACGCCCAGAACCTCGCCCTCGTGACGGACTCGGGCATGCTCTTCATTCCCTCGCAGGGCGGGCGCAGCCACCGCCCGGACGAGACGAGCGACTGGCGAGCTATCGAGCGCGGCGCCAACACGCTTCTCCACACGCTGCTGGGTCTGGCGAGCTGAGAGGGCTTCACGCGGCGCCGAATCGCGAGGAAAGACGGGCATTGTGAATTTTCCCACTTGGCTTTCCGCGGCGGCTCAAGTAGACTCCCGTGCTGACGCCTTGATCACCGCACCGAGGGAGCTGTGTCGACCATAACGCACGTGGTGCTGGCCGTCGTACTGACCCTGTTCCTGGCCGCTCAGGCCCGCTCCTTCGTGTTCGTCATGCGCTGCCGCAAGGCGGAACCGACGGGCCGCCGTCGTCGGGCGAGCGACGTCCTGTGGACCTCGATCCCTCTCATCATCGTGCTCGCGCTGGCCGCCCGCAGCTGGGTGACCGTCTTCGACCTGCAGCGCGCGGCGGCCGCGGCCGCCGTCTCGGCCGCCGCCCCGAATCCGGGCGCCTCCCCCAGGTAAAGGAGCTTATGCGCAAGAGCCTGCTCGCCCGCATACCCACGGCGCTCCTCCTGCTCGCCGTTGCGCTGCTCCTAGGGTCGTGCGGGTGGTCCCTGTGGGATTCGCCCATGACCACCGTCCGGCCCAAGTCGGAGTTCGGCCGCATCACCCACCACATCTTCATGCTGATCTCGTGGTGGACGCTCGGTATCGGCATTGTGGTGGAGGCGGGGCTCCTCTGGGCCTGCTATCGCTTTCGCGAGAAGCCGGGGCAGCCCTTGCCGCAGCAGGTGCACGGACACACCCTGCTCGAGGTGTCGTGGACGGTGGCCTTCGCGGTGATCCTGCTCATCTTCGCCGTCCCCACCATTCCCGTGATCTTCGAGACGCAGGCGGCCACCCCGCCCCAGGCCATGCGGATCGACGTATCCGGGCGGCAGTGGTGGTGGGAGTTCAAGTACCCCGAGCTCAAGGTGGTCACGGCCAACGAGCTTCACCTGCCCGCGGGGCAGATGCTCGCCTTCAATCTGCACGCCCCCGACGTCATCCACTCCTTCTGGATGCCCCAGCTCGGCGGCAAGCGCGACGTGGTCCCGGGCCGGGTAAACCGCATCATGCTGGCTCCGGACGGGCCCGGAGAATTCCCCGGCCAGTGCGCCGAGTACTGCGGGATGTCGCACGCGAACATGCGCTTCCGCGTCATCGTGCAGAGCAAGCCCGATTTCGACAAGTGGGTCGCCGACCAGCAGAAGCCCGCCGCCCAGCCCACCGATCCCCTCGCCCAGAAGGGACTCGAGCTCTTCAGCCAGAGCACGTGCGTGGGCTGCCACACCATCACCGGTGTCTCCGGTGGTGTCCTCGGGCCCAACCTGACCCACTTCGCGAGCCGCAAGACGCTGGGGGCCAACCTGATGCCGAACACCCCGGAGAACGTGGCGAAGTGGATCGAGAACCCGGGCCACCTGAAACCCGGGGCGCTCATGCCGGACCTGGGCATGCGGGGCGAGCAGACGAAGGCTCTCGCCGCCTATCTCCTGAGCCTCAAATAAGAGGACCCTCATGGCGACACACGCGGCATTCATGCCCGCCACCAAGGTGAGCGCCGGCACCGTCATTTGGTCCTGGCTCACCACGGTGGACCACAAGCGCATCGGCATCCTGTACGGGGTGTCCGCCTTCTTCTTCTTCCTCGTGGGCGGGGTGGAAGCACTCATCATGCGCCTGCAGCTCGCCCACCCCGACAGCACCCTCGTCACCGCCGGGCGCTTCAACGAGCTGTTCACCATGCACGGGACGACCATGGTGTTCCTCGCCATCATGCCCATGAGCGCCGCCTTCTTCAATTTCATGATCCCCCTCATGATCGGCGCCCGCGACGTGGCCTTTCCGCGCCTGAATGCTTTGTCCTACTGGATCTTCTTCTCGGGCGCTCTCCTCCTGCATCTGAGCTTCCTCGCGGGCGCGGTGCCGGACGGCGGGTGGTTCGGCTACGCGAATTTGACCTCGCACCAGTTCTCGCCCACCCACAGCATCGACTTCTGGATGCTCGGCCTGCAGGTGCTGGGCATCTCGTCGTTGATGGCGGGCTTCAACTTCATCGTGACCATCATCAACATGCGCGCCCCCGGCATGACCCTCATGCGCATGCCGCTCTTCGTGTGGATGAGCTTCGTGGTGCAGTTCCTCGTCGTGCTGGCCTTCCCCGCCATCACGGTGGCCCTCATCCTCCTCATGTTCGACCGCTTCTTCGGCACGCTCTTCTACGCCCCTTCCGGGGGCGGCGATCCGCTGCTCTGGCAGCACCTCTTCTGGATCTTCGGCCACCCCGAGGTGTACATCCTCATCCTCCCCGCCATGGGCATCGTGTCCGAGGTGCTCCCCACGTTCTCACGCAAGCCGCTCTTCGGGGCGCCCGTGGTCATCTACTCGGGGATCATGATCGGCTTCTTCGGCTTCGGAGTGTGGAGCCATCACATGTTCTCGGTGGGCATGGGTCCGGTGGCCGACTCCGCCTTCTCCATCGCCACCATGCTCATCGCGGTACCCACGGGCGTGAAGATCCTGAACTGGATCGGCACGCTGTGGGGCGGGCGGATCCGCTTCACCACCCCCCTCTACTTCTCCCTCGGCTTCATCGCCATGTTCACCCTGGGCGGCCTCTCCGGCGTCATGCACGCCTCGCCTCCCGTGGACCTGCAGCAGACCGACTCGTACTTCATCGTGGCCCACTTCCACTACGT